>CADFQU010000040.1 GCA_902836505.1 Streptococcaceae bacterium | reverse complement strand
GGAAACCATCTTCAAACAAATCAAGCAAGTTGAAAGCGAGATGGAAGATAAGATCCGTACAGAAAAAGGCTTGGAAGCAGACTTTGTATATGACGGTTACAACAAGGCCAATCTGGTAGCAGCAGCTCAAGCTGAAAAAGATGCATCGAAAGAAACGGATAAGAAGGAAGAAACAGCTTCTAGTCAATCATCTAGCAAGACAAGTGATTCAAACAGCAGTTTATCTGCCGTCTTAGGAGTTTTGGCTCTTGCAGGATTTGGCTTGGCAGGTTTCTACTTTAAAAAATCAAAAAAGAATGAAAATGAAGAATAAGTAGACAGAGACTGCTAAATCAGTATCCTGCCTCAACTGGATTCTAAGAGAGTGGAATAGAAATCTTCACAAAAGGAGCTTCCAATTCCACTCTTTTTATTGTTATTTGAATGCAATTTTTGTATGATAGGGATAGATAGAAAGAAGGAGAAGAAACGGATGCCTGAAAAATTAATTGCCTATAAACGGATGCCTTTGTGGACCAAGGATACCATGCCTGAAGCAGTCCAAAGAAAACACAATACCAAAGTAGGTACTTGGGGAAAGATTACCGTCCTCAAAGGAAAACTCAAGTTTGTTGAGCTGACAGAAGATGGGGACGAAGTAGCCAGCCATGTTTTTGAAGCAGGTGCGGATAATCCTATGGCACAACCGCAAGCTTGGCATCGTGTGGAGGCCCTTACAGATGATGTGGAGTGGTTCTTGGAATTTTACTGTGAACCTAAAGATTATTTCCCAAAAAAATATAACAGCAACCCAGTTCATTCAGAAGTACTAGAAGCTATGCAGTTTCTTTCTCCAGGGAAGGCCCTGGATTTAGGATGTGGGCAAGGTCGAAACGCTCTATTTTTGGCCCAGCAGGGCTTTGATGTGACAGCAGTCGATCAAAATGAATTGGCTCTGGAAATCCTCCAAAGTATTGTAGAACAAGAAGATTTGGAAATGACAGTGGGACTCTATGATATTAACTCAGCGACCCTAACGCAAACTTATGACTTGATTGTCTCAACAGTCGTCCTCATGTTCTTACAAGCAGACCGCATTCCAGCTATTATCCAAAATATGCAAGAACAGACCAATCCTGGTGGCTATAACTTAATTGTTTGTGCCATGGATACAGAGGACTATCCTTGTCAGGTACCTTTCTCCTTTACTTTTAAAGAAGGCGAACTTGCAGACTATTACAAAGATTGGGAACTTATTAAATATAATGAGAATCCAGGTCATCTTCATCGACGTGATGAAGAGGGCAATCGGATTGCCTTACGTTTTGCGACGATGTTGGCAAAGAAAAATAAATAATTAGTTAGACAAGGAGACCCTAGAAGTCTTCCTTGTCTTTTATGTATCTGAAAGATTTCTGAAAATACTTGATTTTTTACAGAAAAGGAGTAGACTGTTAGTGTATCTTTCAAGAATTTTGAGGAGAAGCGCGTGAAACTCTATGTTCAACTGATGATTATCTTTACCATCTCTTTAATCGGGGAAGGGATATCGACCCTCTTTCATTTGCCGATTCCAGGAAGTATTATTGGCTTACTGATTCTATTTCTTTGCTTGCAGTTGAAATGGCTTCGTATCCGCCATGTGAATCTGGTCGGATCATTTCTCTTAGCCAATATGACTATTCTATTTTTACCTCCAGCGGTTGGGATTATGGATAAGTTTGATGTCATCCAGCCTTATTTATTGCCCATCGTGTTGATTATTTTAGGGGCTATCATCATCAATGTAACCCTCATTGCCTTAGTCGTTGGTTTTATCAAGACTCGGTATGAGGGGGATTATGAAGGAGGTAAGAAATGATGGAAAGTTTGTGGTCTAATCCTCTGTTTGGGATTTCTTTATCGGTCTTTGCCTATCTGATTGGGATGATGATTTTTCGTCGCTTCCCCCATCCCATCACGACCCCCCTCTTAGTTGCTACGGTCCTGATCATTGGATTCTTAAAGCTGACAGGGATTTCCTATAAGGCCTATAATATTGGCGGGACCTACCTCAGTAATTTGATTGTGCCCTCAACGGTTGTCTTAGGCATTCCCTTGTATAAGAGTTTCCATTTGATGAAGCACCATGCCAAGAGTATTCTTCTTAGTAGTTTTTTAGCAGTAGTAGTCAACACAGTTTTCACAGCTGTCTTGGCTAAACTTTTTGGGATGAAGTACTTTCTAGCTATTTCCCTCTTTCCTAAGTCTGTGACAACGGCCATGGCAGTGGGAATTGCTGAAAAAATGCAGGGAATTACTACCATTACCCTGGTTGTCGTTGTAGCGACAGGTATCCTGACAAGTGTCCTAGGGCCAACCATTCTTAAATTCCTAAAAGTAGAGGATCCTGTTGCCATTGGTTTGGCCCTTGGGGGGACAGGTCATGCGGTGGGGACTGGTACAGCCTTTCAGTATGGTCAGGTAGCCGGAGCTATGGGAGGCTTAGCAATTGGGATAACTGGTGTTTTCTACGTCTTTGTAAGTCCCCTTGTCGCGAGCCTGATTCTTTCCTAAAAAAGTAGAGATTATTCAGAAAAAGCTTGGAAGAAGTTCCGAGCTTTTTAGTGTACACTTAGATAGTGCAGCTTGTTTGATAATTTGAAGGTCAAATAATTTTCAGATAGATTACTAATTGGTTACAGTCGTTGTAAGCGCTTGCCAAACCTTGGATCAAAAGGTATACTAAAAGAGGTTATACGGTTAATATCTAGTTAAAGGAGTTCAATATGAAGAAACGTTATGCTCGATCAGCCTTGGGCTTGATCACTGCTCTCTTCCTCTTTGCCCAACCGGTAGAGGCCTGTACAGGTTTTATCATCGGAAAAAAATTAACAGCAGATGGGAATGCTTTGTACGGACGTACAGAGGACTTAGAACCGAACCACAATAAGAACTTTGTGGTGCGAGAACGAACTTATAACAAGAAAGGGGATGTCTTTGAAGATGCCACCAATGGCTTTAAGTATGAGCTCCCAGAAGTAAGTTATAAATATACAGCTGTCCCAGATGTGACACCAGAACAGGGTGTATTTGATGAAGCTGGTTTTAATGAGCATGGAGTGTCCATTTCAGCGACTGTCTCAGCTTCTGCAAATGACAAGATTCAAAAGGTCGATCCTTATGTAAAAGACGGCTTGGCTGAGTCTGCTCTCACTAGTGTTGTTCTTCCGAGTGTAAAAACGGCTCGTGAAGGAGTCGAGCTAATTGCAAAAATTGTGGAAGAAAAAGGGGCGGCAGAAGGTAATATTGTGACGATTGCGGACAAGGAAGGAATCTGGTACATGGAGATTCTTTCTGGTCACCAGTATGTAGCGATTCTCTTCCCAGAAGATCGCTATGCTGTCTTCCCAAATACCTTCTTCTTAGGACATGTAGATTTTACAAATACAGAACGGACGATTGCCTCCAAGGATGTTGAAAAAGTTGCCCGTGATGCAGGATCCTATAAAGAAATTGATGGTCAATTCCATGTATCTCAATCCTACAATCCCCCTTTGCATGAGGCGGACCGTTCTCGTGTTTGGTCTGGTATTAAATCACTGGATCCAGATGCAGATGTGAACTATGATGACGACTATTTTGACTTGATGCATACAACTGATCGGAAATTGACGCTACGAGATGCGATGAATCTCCAACGCAATCGATTAGAAGGAACAGACTTCAAACCACAAGATCAAATGGAGTTGGATGGAAAAGGGATCCCAGAAAAAGGGAAGTTTGATGAAGTCTATAAATACCCGATTTCGAATCCGAATGTTATGGAAGCCCATATTTTCCAACTAAAGGACAATGTTCCTGATAGTGCTGGTGGGGGAACCATGTGGTTAGCGATGGGAAGCCCACGAAATGCCCCATATCTTCCATACTATGGAAACATCACCAATACTTATCAAGCTTATCAAGAATTAGGAACAGCCTATAATCCCCAATCTTGGTATTGGACTATGTCTCGGATCAATGATTTAGTTGCTAAATATCCTGATTTGTTTGGAGATGGAGCAATCCGTACCGAAATGGAACGCTTAGAATCTCAATGGATGGCTGAGCAAGAAATCAGTGACCAAGAACAAATTGCCCTCGCTTCACAGCGAGAGCAGGCGAGTCTAAAAGCGACAGAAACGAGCATGACTCGTGCTCAAAAGACCTTTGATCGTCTACAAGAAATTCGTCAAGAAGCAGAAGAAAAAGTGATTGCTCAATATGGACAAGGTGCCATTGACGATTTAACGGATGAAGAAGATGCCAACCAAGAAGAAGAAATCAATTTGGTACCATTTGACTATGACTTCGTCATCACGATTGGCTTAGCCCTTGTGACAGTGATAGGAGTAGGAGTTTTCTTCATTAAATCAAAGAAAGCAAAGGGAGGTAAGAAGGATGAATAAGTTTCAACGAATATTGCTCTTCCTATTTCTGGTCTTAGCAGGGATTGGTATGGAGTTTGAGCTAGGTTCTCTCTCTCAAGAAGAGTTTAGCCAAGTAGCAGGAAGAGATTTGGTTTTAAACCTGCTCGTTTTAGCAGTGATTGTCGTTCCTCTTTATCTCTTTATTAAAGGACTTGCAAAAAAATTTGAGGTTCCCTTGCTTGTTTTGTGGGCTACAATGTTTGGCGGTGCTTTTGTTGCTGGCTGGCTCAGTTTTTCAGGAAACAGCCTAATTGACCATTTCAATAGTCATCTCATTCAGGATGTTAGTACTTTTAATAAATGGACAGATGCTTTGACAGCCCCATTTGCTGAAGAATTTTTTAAAGCTCTAGTGGCCTTTTGGATCCTCTTGATTTTGGGTCGTAAAGATTTGAAATCAATTTTGATCGCCGGTTTTGGATCTGGTCTTGGTTTCCAAATCATTGAAGATCTAGGTTATGTGGCGCGTCAAACGCGATCTGGAGACCTCTCGGCAGTAACGGAGGCAGTGAACCGCATTTCTGGTGGCTTAGCATCTCATGCAGTCTACACAGCTGTTGTCTCTGTTGGAGCCTTCCTCATCTTATCTCAGTGCACCAAGCAAAAAGAAAAGCTCTTTGGTCTCTGGTGTGTAGTTTCCACGGTGGCCAATCACTTCTTATGGAACTCCCCATTCTATGAAACAGACCATCGGGTCAATATTTTGGTAGGCTTGCTCTTTGCCTTCCAAGTGGGAACCTTTATTGAGGTGGTTCTCCTTGCTCATAAAAATCCGAATCTAACCCTTTTAAAGAAAAACTAAGGAAAAGATTCAGTAGATATCATACATTAAAAAGCTTAGAAACTTTTGTTTCTAAGCTTTTTTCTAGATTCTATTTGCTTTCTTCTTTTTTCTTTAGACCAAAGAAGGCTAAGACGTATGTCAACAGAGCGAGCATATAGATAGCAGGAGAGTCAGTTGTTCCTGTTTCTGGCAGGATAGCAGCTGCTGGTTTAAATGTTTTTGCTGCGTTGAAGGACAAGTGATGGTTTCGAACCTCTCCATTTTCCGTCTGATGGACTGCTTGATTTCCATCCGGGTTAGCAGGTTTCACATCACTGCCAGGATAGGATTGAGCGTCAGCAGGATTGGTTCCCTGTTTGATTTCCTCAATATCTGCCACACCATCTCCATCTGTATCTTTGTTAGCAGAAATAGAAATGGTACGAGAATTTGGATTGATGGTTGCATAAGCTGTGAGATCTGCCTTAGCAAGGTAATCTGCAAAGGCAACGTCCATGGAAGGACCTTCCTCACGAGCTCCTCCTAACATGGTGTAACCATCCCCACCTGCTGCTAAGAAGTCATTAGTAGTCAAGTAGTAGTCTTTAGCAAGGTTGAGAGGTTCATATTGACCGGTTTCTGGATTTTTAATTTCGACATAGAGGACGCGTTTTTCAGCTGGTAGGGTAGTATCGTAATAAACTTTTGCTCCAGAAACTTGGAGGAAGCCTCCGCTTGGTTCAAGGAGGGGTTGACCGTTTTCATCAAGAACTGTTTTGCCATCTTTTTCTTGTAAAATAGATCCAAGAGATTTCGTAAACATGTCAGCAATATTCTGACCGGTTACTTTAATTTGAGAAATGGTATTCCCAAATGGGAGAACAGCAATGACACTTCCTTTGGTGATTGGCTTGTCTTTGGCGATGGTTTCGCGCAAGCCGCCACCGTTAGTTACAGCGAGGTCAGTCTTATGACTAAAGCCAGTTTGACCATATTCGTAGAGGGCATCCGCTACGACATTTCCAAGGTTGGTCTCGCGGACACGGACATTTTCCCGTTGACCATTTAGTTCTACAGGACTATTGTCACGAACAATTTTTGCATTCTCGGCATCGTATTGTTCCTTGATCTTTTGAACCATGGCAGCTACTTTTGCATTTGGCACTACATTTTTTGTTGAAGCAGCTGAAATTTGTTGAGGATTTCCAAGCAATTGGTTGGCTTGATAGGTGATTTTACCGATATTGTTCAGGTAGCTACCGGTTTGGTTATAGGTTACGTTGTCTCCATAAGTGGTTGATTGAACAGTATGGGAATGTCCATCAATGACAGTGACGCGTTTACCTTTCAGTTTTGGATTTTTTGAAAGTTCCTCAGCTAAGGTAGATCCTCGCCATTCGACTGGTGTAGTGGTATCTACTCCCAAGTGAGCAAGGACAACATAGTTTTTGTAAGTCTTGCCCTCAGCAGTAGCACGTGCTTCAATTTCATCAATGACCTTGTTTACTTCTGATATAGGATCTGTGAAGGTGACACCTTGGACATTCTTAGGGTGGGTTTTAGTAGCTGTTTCAGGAGTTGTCACCCCGATAACGACAAACTCATCCCCAACTACATTCTTATCTTTATCGACAATGGTTGAAGCCTCAAATAAGCGAGCACCGTTGATGTAAGTGTTGGAGCTGAGAAGTGGGAAGTTTAAGATTTCTTTGTATTTCTTAGCTTCATCCAAGCCAAAATCGAACTCATGGTTTCCGACTGCCATAGCATCGTAGCCAATTTCGTTCAAAATTTTCGCCCGTTCTTCCCCTTTCGAACTATTTGAAATCGGGAGTCCTTGGAAGGCATCACCAGCATCTACGACCAATGTAGATGGATTTTTCGCCCGTTCTTCATCGATGACGGCTGCTAATTTAGCATCACCAATCACACCCTTTTCTTCGACGATCCGACCATGGACATCGTTGGTATGAAGGATATTTGCTTCAGGCAGGTCAGTTGAACTCTCTGTAGCGCCTTCTGAAGTAGCTGTATTAGCTTCTGTTGAAGCAGGAGTAGCAGCATCTGTAGCATTTGTGGAAGCTGCAGCCACTTCAAGGTTAGTTTCTGGAGCTGTTTGCTCATCTGCAGCTACCTGAGAAGCTAGGAAGGCAGGAGCAAGTAATAAGATTGGCAAAAGAAGTTTCTTCTTTTTCATAAACGGTCCTCTTTTCTATTTTATTCCATACTAAATATTATATCTAAAAAGGAAAGAAAAGGAAAACGTTTTCTGATAATTGGGCAAATAATCTTGTGAGAGCGTTGAGATTTCAGCTAGTTGGCCTTATTAATAAAAAAGGCTGGGACAAAAGTCCTAGCCTCTTAATTTTCTTTGGATTGTCGAGCAAGACGCAGTGGTTGAGTGGGCTCTACTACGCT
>CADFQU010000039.1 GCA_902836505.1 Streptococcaceae bacterium | reverse complement strand
CTGTATCTTTTAATTTTACAATCTGTATGGGAGGAATAGGCCATCCCCGTAATATAGTATCAATTAATTTTTGCTTTTTAGATACGGCCCAAACTTCTCCTCTTTGAAAATCGGAGTCCATTTTAATTTGACCTCTTCTTATTCTATTACTTATAGTTTCAACATCATGGCTTATAGTAGTATATTCCATTATCTTCTGTCCTCTATTATTTTATCATTTCTTTTATTGTATCATAATTTACTTACATTTTTAGGCGAATGCTTAATTCTCATAAGAATTCATGAAATTTTCAATTTCAGACAAACAAATCCCAAACAACTCCAAACGTTTGAGCAGTTGTTTGCCATTGCAATAGCCGATGCGCAAGGCTTCTCCTAGATATTCCCGTCGTTTGCGACTGTCATTGCCCATTAGCAGGCCGAGTCGCATCAGATCAGTCTTGGTAATATCAAAGAAATGCTCATCTTCATAGGAGCCAACCAGTCCAGCTAGGGCCTTTTCTAAGTCTTCAAAGCTAGCATGCTCTACTCCCAAGGAACGGCCCTTGGTTTTGGATTTTGGTACTGCTTCGCCACGATTTAAAAAGGCATGCTTGGCCTGCGGAATTTCTTGCATGATGATCTTACGAATGCGCTCCCCATTGTAATCCGGATCCGTAAAGACAATGACTCCACGCAACTCTTGCAAGGTGGCAATTCGTTCGAGGTCATCCTGATTAATAGCGGATCCACGTGTCTCATAAGTATCCACCTCATAATAGCGTTTCAGATTGGCCGTATCATCCTTGCCTTCAACAACAATCACTTCTGGTATTTTTCTTTTCTCAGTCAAGGCCAAATACCTTTCTCGCATTGTCATAGGTTGCTTGAGCCACTTCTTCTACCGTCAAGCCACGTAGTTCTGCAATAAAGTCTACTACATAACGGGTGTAGGCTGTTTTATTTTCTCGGCCTCGCTTAGGAACTGGAGCTAAATAAGGAGCATCTGTTTCGACCAAGATCTTATCGAGCGGAAGGCCAGTTGCGGCTTCTTGGACATCTGTCGCCTTCTTAAACGTCACCACTCCAGAGAAAGAAATCATCATTCCCAGTTCCATGAAGCGCTTGGCCTCTTCTAGGCTACCGGAGAAAGAATGCATGATGCCACCGCGTGGACCCACCCCTTCACTCTTGATAATGGCATAAGTGTCTTCGAGAGCATCACGCGTATGCACTACAAAAGGCAAGTCCAAGTCCTTGGACAGTTGGATCTGACGGCGAAAAACCTTTTCTTGAACGTCTTTTGGTGCCGTCATCCAGTGATAGTCCAGACCGATTTCTCCTAGAGCAACAACTTTTGGATGTTTCAACTGTTCCAGTAGGTAAGCCTCTACCTCAGGACTATAGTCCCCCGCCTCAGTGGGATGCCAACCAAGAGTGAGATAAATTTCTGGGTACTGGTCGGCCAAGGCTATTCCTCGTTCGATGGTTGGTTTATCAAAGCCTACAACATTATGGGCATGGACTCCCAGCTCTTTAGCTAGTTCTAATTCCTCTTTTTCTCTCCCTGCAAACTCTTCAACGTTGAGGTGAGTATGGGTATCAAAAATCTGCATATGGATCCTTTTCTACGATTTTTCTCACTCTATTATAACAGAAAGCCTAGCTGAATACACTTTTGGCAAAACAAAAACCAGTAGTCTCGAGTTTCTACTGGTTTTTAGTTTTTTATCTGAATTACGCAGCCAAAACTTTGCGTCCTTTACGACGACGAGCTGCCAATACGCGACGACCGTTTTTAGTTGCCATACGGTGACGGAAACCATGTTTGCGCGCACGACGAAGTTTACTTGGTTGATAAGTACGTTTCACGATGAATACCTCCTCATAGATTTTGTATTCGTTTAGCCGGCTATAATGTGATCAGTTACTAAACATACTTTACTATTCTATCTGATTCACGCCTGTTTGTCAATAGCTATGAAAAATTTGTTGGGTCAGGTTCTATGAGCCCGCTTTTATTGGGCTTCTCTTTCTATCCTTTAACGGGTCGCTTTATAATAAGGAAGTAGTTCGTCCATTCCTTTTTTTAATTCCTTAAGAATGGCATCTCGGCTAGTCGCTTGCGATAGATTTACATCGACTTTTACCAAGACCTTTCGGACCTGGCCAGTTTCCACACCTTTGAGAAGCTGTAGGCGATTGGCTTCTGTCCCTTGGAATCGTTGACTGATACCTTCTATTTGGGCGAAGTAATAGACTGGCGAAGAAACCGGAAGAGTTAAAACGCGGTTCTGCTTTTGTAGACTCTCCTCATCCTTCTTGCGTTCGATAAAACTTACTTCCAGAGACACACCAAAGTCCTTCGCATCTCCATAAAGTCGCAAGGCAAACATCGGATCCGCTATCTCTCCCTCTCCTTGGAAATAAACCCAAAAATGAGGGCGAAGAATTTGAGCTTGATTCATCCACTGACTGGTACGATCTTGTTTTAAATGCGGAAAGAGCTTCTGAAATTGGCTGGCCAAGTGGGTGAATTCCTGCCGAGCTTCTTGTCCTAACTCACGATACCCTACCATTCGCTCTGCATCCTCCCCTGCTTTAGCAGGGGCTAGGTACTTGATTCCCTGACAAGTCAAAAAGTCTCTCATCTTACTATACATTCTAGTTTTCCTTTCTCAGACAGAAAAGGAGAGAGCAAGCTTTCACTCCTCTCTCCCTTTAGCATCTTACTTTTTAGACGGCAGATTAACCTTCAATATCGACGACAACGTAACGATTTGGTTCTTCTCCCTCAGAATAGCTGGTAACTCCATCCATTTTTGATACGATGCGGTGGATGATCTTGCGTTCGCTATTAGACATTGGATCTGTATGTTGCGCTCGACCTTCTTCTAGAGCACGACTCGCCAATTTTTGTGCATAGCTTTGAAGCACTTCTGCACGGTGTTCAACATAATCATTAACGTTGATCGCAATGTAGAAATTCTTAGAATACTGATTGTAAAGGTAGTTCTGTGCCAACAATTGAAGGGCCTTGAGAACTTTCCCGTGGTAGCCAATGACACGACCTGGCTCATTGGTATCAATCTGCATATTGATGGTGCGACGGTTGTAGCTGCTTGAGATGCTAGCTTCGACATCCATTTCATCAATAACAGTTTGAACATAGGAAGTGACATCAGAGACAACCTTTTCAATGTCATAGCTTTCTTCTACTTCAATGCCCAAGTCAGCAAAATCAGACGTTTGGCGTGACTCAGCTTCTTTAAGACTTGAATCGAGAATTTCTCCATGACCTTGTTCTTCAAGAATGGTTTCAGGAGCCTTCTCATGTTTGAGAATCTCAGCCTTCACTTCTTCCGAAACTTCCTGGCCTTCTTCTTCAACTTTTTTAATCGCTGCTACCACGCGACCCAAGTCAACAGTCTCTTCACTGACACTCTTGACAGGTTCGTTTTGAGCATTAATTTCCTCAGGAACTCCCTTAACAGCTTGTTGATTGGCTTTTGTCACTGTAGTTTCTGCAATCGGTTCGATGTCTACCACAGCTGGCTTCTTACCAAAGAGACCGAGGAACCCTTTCTTTTCACGAGAAACGACAGTAATATGTGCTTTCATGCGCGGGATATCTAATTCTTTCAAACCATTTTGAATGGCTTCTTCAACATTGACTCCTTTATATTGGACCATCTGTCAAACTCCTTCTTAGTTTTTCTTTTTCTGTGCTTTGTTAAATGCACGTCGTTTTTGTTTTTCTAGATCTTTGATTGCCTGTTGCTCTGCTTCACGCGCCGCAATAATCTTAAATGGATTGTTCAATAGGTAAGTTTGCCCAACTTGATAAGCATTGGAAACTACCCAGTAGAGAGCAACCCCGCTGGCTGAGTACATAGCGAAGAAGAAAATCATCACGGGCATCGCATACATCATGGCTGTCATTCCACCATTTTTTTCTGGCATGGCTTTGTTGCTCAACCAGGTACTAAAGAAGGTGAAGACAGCTGCCAAAACTGGCAAAATAAAGGTTGGGTCTGTTGCGCTCATATCCAACCAAAGGAAATGACCGACTTTTAGGAATTCTACCCGACTTAAGGCTTGGAACAAGGCCATCAAAACTGGCATTTGGATAAATAAAGGCAGGAAGGCAGAGGAAGTCTTCACACCTTTTTCTTTGTAAAGCGCCCGCATTTCTTCTGACATACGAGTTCGGCTTTCCAAATCCTTCCCAGGATACTTGGCCTGGATTTCTTTCACTAGTGGCTGAATCTCCTGCATTTTGCGCGAGGAGGTCATTTGGTATTGGAAAACTGGTAAAAGAATGGTCCGAATCAAGAGAGTGAAGAGGATAATCCCGACTCCGATGTTTCCTCCGATAGAAAGGAAACGAATGACTTCAGCAAAGAAGTAAACAAATTTTTCCCAAACTCCTGATGATTGGGAAGTCACTTCAGACGTTCCACAGGCTGTTAATAAAAGGAGGGCCCCTCCGAGTAAGCTAGCTACTTTTAGTTTCTTTTTCACGTAATTACCTTTCCTGACGATAGACTTGCGCTAATTTTAATACATGGACTAGATTTTTTTCGACCTGGTCAAAATCTAGTTCTTCAACTCCCTTTCGAGCAATCACAACAAAATCATCTGCTACAAGATGATCCTGGTGCTTCATTAAAACATGACGAATCAAGCGCTTGATTCGGTTGCGTGTCACAGCATTTCCTAGTTTTTTACTCACGGATAAGCCGACACGGAAATGGGGTTGCTCTTGTGGCAAACGGTAGATGACAAATTTTCTATTTGCACAATTCTTGCCGCTTTTAAAAATGGCATTGAAATCTTTTTCTCGCTTGACACGATAGCTTTTTCTCAAACTCCCACTCCCTCTTTTAAATTTATTCTATTATACCATAATTTCAAAAAAAACCAACGACCTTCTGGCCCTTGGTTTGAAGCCTCCTCCAGTGCCGCCAAAACGACTAGGAGAAGAGATGATGGATGCTTGACAAGATGATGGGTAAGCTATAAATGAAGTTCAAGCCGATATGAGCAAGGATAGGATAATACAAGGAGCCCGTCTTTTCATTCAATAATCCAAAAATCAGGGCGGGGATGGTATAGATCAAAAAACTCAAAACAGTAAAGGGATGCTGGAGGAATTGAAGTCCACTATAGATAAGAGCTGGCGCCCATACACTCGCATAGAGGGGCCAGTTTTTAAAATAGGCTTGGACAAGCGCTCCACGAAAGATCAATTCCACGGTCATCGGTCGGATGATGATTACTAGGATAAAAAGGATAAGAGATCCTAGGGCTTCCAAGGTCACCGGAAAAGAGTGATAAATAGCTAAACGTCCTTTGGTGAACCCACTGAGAAAATAGTCCAGCCAGTAGATGGCACAGCTGGAGAATATAGTTGCGTAGATAGCGGGAAGGAATTGTTTCTTCTTCGCCCACTGAAAAACCGTACGTGGACTATACTTCTTTACCAATGAAAAAACAAGCATCAAATAACCTGCCTCTAAAAAGAGAAGGGTCCAAAAATAGCTAAGAGCTTGGCCGACTTGGTTGCTGACTAGTTGGCCCAACTCGCGAAACTGTGGCCGAACTAAGATATAGAAGACCAGTAGTAAAAGTGGATAAAAGAGCTTGGCTTTTGTCTTTATAAATTTCATACATTCCTTTCGAGGGAGACTAAAAATGATTTATTGCATCTTACCATAATCATTCCTAGGATTCAATTAGAAAGTAAACTAAAAAAGGTCGAAACAACCGTCTCTGACCTCTAGTTTCTATTGGAATGCTCGTTCTCCCCTTTTCTGTAAGTCACAAATCCTACAAGCACGGACACAAGAATGGCTAGGCACAGAATAGTCTCTAACCAGACAAGGGGCCTTAATAGAGAACTATGCAATAGACCTTGGGCCATTTTCAGGGAGGTAGCTGTAATGACCGTGGGGAAGGTTAAGGCTGAAAAGGCTGGTTGAAAGCCCTCTTTTAACATTTTAGGCAGACGCGTTAAAACAAAGAAATAAAAAGCTTGAGAGAGTCCGACCATAATGGTTAACAGCCAAACAGGTAGACTGGCTCCACCAACACGAACCAGGGCCGCTAACAGAAGAGAAAAGGGGGCACAATAGATACCTTCTTGTCCCAACAAGTGGCTCGGTAAAGGGCTGGTTTTCAACCCCTGGTAAATCAGGGGATAAAGAATCAAGGTTAAGACAAAGCCAAATCCGAGAGTCAGATAGGCCAACCCAACCACTCCTACCACTGGGTAGGTCAAGGCAGCAACAGCAATCCCCACATAAAGGACGGTCCAACTAGGGGTGGCATTGGCTCTCGGTTTTGCCAATATATGGGTCTTGGTAAAGTAGAAAATCAAGCCACAATCTAAGAGGAAAGCAACCCACCAAACTGCCTGGGCGAGTCCTCCAAATGTCGGAAAGAGTCGTAAGAGATAAGTCGATAGAATCATCCCAGCCATGGGAAAAGTCGCCATTCCAGATAGAAGGGCTGGTTCTTGAAGGTCGATCTTGGTTTCTGACCAGTAGATCAGATGGTGACATAAAAAGAAAACCCATAGGATCAAACCTGTCAAACTGAAGAAATGAGACAGAACTGGGAAGGTATCAGACAGAAGGTTTCCAGCCCCTGCTAAACCTAACAGGTAGCCTGAAAATGCTAAAGGAATCTTTTTCATCTTGATCTCCAATCATTTTATCGCTTTCAGTATACCATAAAAGAGAAGGAAGCAGATCAAAAAAGAAGTAGGCATAAAAGCTACTTCTCATTTCCTTATTGTTAAGCTCAACTCCATCATGTCACGCACAAGCTTTTTCGGTTACGCGTAGGGTTGCAATTCTGGGTTGATGGGTGTGTTGGCTAGGTTATTGGCATAGTTACAGAGGCTAGCTAGACTCACACCTAGCACCACATCCAAAGCATTTTGATGACTATAACCGGCTTCCAAAAATTCAGCTAAGGCTTCATCTCCAACTCGCCCCTTGGTATTGATCACAGCCAAGGTGAATTTAGCCAAGGTATCCAATTTCGGATCAGTTTCGATTGGAGTACGATTACGCAGGGCTTGAAGAAGGTCATCGTTCATTTGGATTTGCTTGATTGAAAAGGCTGTATGACCTGCCACACAGAAGGCACAACCGTTGGTCACTGCTGCAGTGATTTGGACCACTTCACGTTCAACTGGTGTCAAACTGTTACGGCGGTTAATCGCACCGACTGTACGATAGGCTTCCAGAGCTGTCGGTGCATTTGCTAAAAGACCAATGAGATTCGGAATGTAGCCGTTATTATCTTTTTGGACGGTTTCAAGAACCTCTTTTACCTCTTCTGGTGCTGTCTCAACTGTATGAATCTGGAATGTTGTCATAAATTTACCTCTTTTTTCTCTTGGTGACACTTAGTCTATCATAGAATAGAAAGCTTGAAAAATATATCTTTCATATACCTTCCATAAAAAATAGTTATCACCAGGAAGAAAAGATTGAAACATGCCGATCCCACTTCTGCTCCCATTCAAAGTCGCTACTTCAAGAAAAAGGTCCTTACTATCCTTTTAAACACGTGCAATTAGCAGATAGATAAATAAGGTTAAAAAGAAGAGGACACTAACGATCAAGGTCGC
>CADFQU010000038.1 GCA_902836505.1 Streptococcaceae bacterium | reverse complement strand
GAAGAGCCTCAAGTCTACCAAGGACGAGGAGCTCAAGCACCACCTGGCCCAACAAATTGCAGAATTACCAACTAGTGATATCGGGACTATGGATGCCTTCACGCAGCGACTGGTCTCTAAATATGGCTATTTATTAGGCCTCTCGCCGACCTTCCGTATCCTCCAAAGTGCTAGTGAGCAGTCCTTACTCAAGAATGACTGCTTCGAGCAAGTCTTTGAGCAGTTTTATGAGGAGCAAGGGCCTGAACGTCTCTTTAGTCGCTTGGTTAAGAACTTCACAGGAAAGGGCAAGTCGCCAGCAGGTTTTAAGGACCAGGTCTACGCCCTAGTAGACTTCTTGCAATCCACTGCGGATCCTCTCGCCTGGTTGGAGGAGTCCTTCCTCAAAGGCTATCAGGATCTGGACTATGATGAAGCCTTGGATCAGTTAGCCCAAGAGGTAAAAGAGCAACTCTTTGAATTGGAATCTTTCTTTACCTTCCATCTGGCTAATGAAGGACAAGCATTTTCAGGGGCCAAGTACCAAGAAAATGTCACCGCTATTCAAGACTTGATTGCTCGTCTCAATGAGAAATCCAGCCAGGAAGCAATTTTTGAGGTCTTGGAGCGGGTGGTCTTGATCTCCCGTGCCAGCGGCGGACGAAGTCTGACCATCACGACACGAAAAGAAGACTTGAAAGAGCTAACGACTGCCTTTAATGACAAACGCAAAGAACGCATTGAAGCCTTGCGGGCAGCAGCCTCCCAGCACTACCAACTAACCTATCAGATTCGCTTTAAGGATGAACCCTTGCCTTTGCTAGTCTTGCTCAGGGATTTTGTCCAAGCTTTCTCGATTGCATATTTGGAACGCAAGAAGCAGGAAAATACCTTTGAATTTGGCGACATCAGCCATTTTGCCATCCAGATTCTTGAAGAATTTCCTCATATCCGCAGTCTCTATCAGGAGCGCTATCATGAGGTCATGGTTGATGAGTACCAGGATACCAACCACACTCAAGAGCGGATGTTGGAGCTCTTGTCTAATGGCCACAACCGCTTCATGGTGGGAGATATCAAGCAGTCTATCTACCGCTTCCGTCAGGCTGATCCTCAGATTTTTAATGACAAGTTTAAGGCCTACCAAGAAGAAGGGGCAGATGGCAAATTGATCCTGCTCAAGGAGAATTTCCGGAGCCATGTAGAGGTCTTAGAAGCGACCAACCATGTCTTTGAACGCCTCATGGATGAGGAAGTTGGGGAGATTCTCTATGACCAGAGCCACCGCTTGATAGCGGGCAATCCGGAGAAGAAAGAGCCGACGCCAGCTTATGAGACGGAGTTCCTGCTCTATGATGGCAGTCAGGACGTGGCTGAAACAAGTGAAGAAGAGGAGCAAGAAGGGGATAGCCTATCCTCAGGTGAAGTCCTTTTGGTCATCAAGGAGATCATCCGCCTCCACAATGAAAAAGGGGTAAACTTCAAAGATATTACGCTTTTGACGGCTTCTCGGACCCGTAACGACAAGGTGCTTTCAGCCTTTGAAGCCTATCAGATTCCGATTGTTGCAGACGGGGGAGAGGAAAACTACCTCCAGTCCGTTGAGGTCATGGTCCTCTTGGATACCCTCCGGACCATTAACAATCCCTTACAGGACTATCCCTTGGTGGCCCTCATGAAATCAGCCATGTTTGAATTTGACGAGGACCAGCTAGCTCGTATAGCCTTACAGGGAGTTGAAGGCAAGAAAGCAGAAAATCTCTATGAGAAACTGCAGCATGCCTTAGACCAGACTGGAAGTGCTCCTCAGTTGATCGATTCAAGCTTAAGAGAGAAACTCACTCGCTTTATGGAGACACTGGATGCCTGGCGTGACTATGCCCAGACGCATTCTCTCTATGACCTGCTTTGGAAGATTTACCAGGATCGCCACTACTATGATTATGTGGGTGCCCTGCCAAATGGTGCCCAACGGCAGGCCAATCTCTATGCCTTGACCCTTCGGGCAAATGACTTCGAAAGCTCTAGTTTCAAGGGATTGCCTCGCTTTATCTCCATGATTGATAAGATCTTGGAAAACCAGCACGACTTGGCCAATGTTGCCCAGGCAGTTCCTAAGGATGCTGTCCAACTCATGACCATCCATAAGAGCAAGGGACTTGAGTTCCCCTATGTCTTTATCCTCAACACCGATAAAAAGTTTGTCGGCAAAGAACTGTCTACCAATGCCGTTATCAGTCGGAAAAATGGGGTGGGCATCAAGTATATTGCGAATCTTCCTGTCGAGTCTGATCAAGAGGTACTTCCTGAGGCGGTTCGATTGGTCATTGAGACCCTGCCTTACCAGCGAAATGTCGAAGAGATTCGTCTGGCAGCCTTGTCGGAGCAGATGCGCCTCCTCTATGTCGCTATGACCCGGGCAGAGCGCAAGCTCTACTTGGTCGGTAAGGGGCGGCAAGATAGGCTAGAAGAGAGAAAATGGGGAGCCAGTGTCAATGGACGCTTGAGCCCAGCTCTTCGGAAGGAGATCAATTGTTTCCAAGACTGGCTCTATGCCATTCAGGCAGTCTTTGCTCAGCAACACTTAGCCTATCAGACTCATTTTGTGTCCGACCAAGACTTGACGCCGGAGCAAATCGGTCACTTGGAGTTGAAGACGTCCCTCCCAGTCGATGACCTGAAGGAAAACCGTCAATCAGAAGAGATTCGCCGTGCCTTAGACGTCTTAGAATCTGTGGACCGGCTCAACACCCAGTACCAAGCAGCTATCCAACTCCCTAGTGTGCGGACCCCAAGTCAAATCAAAAAATTCTATGAACCCATCCAAGATATCGAAGGAGTGGATCTCATGGAAAAAGTGGCCGTTCCCTTACCAAGCTTTGAGTTTCCAAACTTTGGCAAGGAAGAAGCTGTGACGGGGGCAGCAGTCGGTAGTGCCATGCATGAACTGATGCAACGTATTCCATTGACGATGATGCCAACGATAGAGAGCCTAGCAATGATTCTCCAAGAGGTCAATGCCAGCCCAGCTGTCAAGAAGCGAATCGACCTCAAGAAGGTCTTAGCCTTCTTCCAGACTGACTTGGGCCAACTCTTGCTCAAGGAGTCAGGCAAAGTCCATCGTGAAGCCCCATTTGCCATGCTCAAGACGGATCCAGCTAGTGGTCAGGACTTTGTAGTTCGGGGGATCTTGGACGGCTACTTGCTTCTAGAAGATCGGATTCTTCTCTTTGATTACAAGACAGACCGTTACCGCAACCCTCAGGATTTACTAGATCGCTACCAAGCCCAACTGGAACTCTACGCAGAAGCCCTCCGTCGCTCGTATGGTATAGACTGCATCGAATCGTATTTAATCTTACTAGGAGGCGAGCAATTACAAGTCGTTTCTCTAGCAGATAGAAAGGATTAATCATGACTCCTATCGAACGAATCCAAGAGATGGAAGGCCATCTCAACGCCTACCAAGGTTTAATCGAAGAGCTTGAAGCATGTTTGCGACGAGTAGAAGCAGGCCAGTCTAGCTATATCGCCCTTCGCGATTACTACACTAGCCAGGTCTATATGGACGATGTCGAACTGTCCAATCAGCCAGATTTTCCTGAAGAGGTCTACTGTGGTGTCTTATCGGAAGATGCCGTCTACGATTTGTTGGACGAGCATTACCAAAAGGCAGTGGAGATGCTAGACCTTGCGACTAAGATGTTAAAAGAACGATAAGAATGAAAAAAAAACTCCGGTTTTCCGGAGTTTTTAGATTAAAGATAAATTCTTCTTAAAAACTTTCCTTAGGTGAGTACGGACGTCAGCGAACTTCGTAGAAGTTCCATGACTAATTATTGAGCCTAAGGTCTCAATAATTCCGAGTTCCTGAAACAATTGCGTTTCAGGAACTTTTCTCACGGCGGAAAGTTTTAGTTCTGTTTAAATGACTCAAAAATATATAAAGACTTTAAAAAATTATCTAACCATGTTATGAAAAAATAGTTAGTCTGCATTCTAAAACTGGACATTTTGTCTGGTTTTTTTATCTGCTTTTTTTATCTGCTTTGAATCTCCTGAATGATGGGAAAATCCCTGTAGAAAAGGCGCAAAGATGATATAATAGAACTATCATTTTACAGGAATTAGTACATTATGAAATTAGTCTATACAGATATCCGAACGCCTTTAACCCAGGTCTTGGTGGATGAAGCCAATCGCTTGGTTGAAGAGGGGAAGCGGGTCTTTTATATCGCGCCCAACTCTCTGTCTTTTGAGAAGGAGCGCAAAGTCTTGCAACTACTAGACCAAAAGGCTTCTTTTGCCATCACCATTACGCGCTTTGCCCAGATGGCACGCTATTTTACACTCAATGAAAGCCATCAGCAACAAGCGCTCGATGATATCGGTCTCGGTATGCTCTTTTTTAAGGTGCTTTCTCAGATGCCAGATGAAGAGCTCAAGGTCTATGCCCGTCTCAAAAAGGATCCCCAGTTTATCCAACAATTGATCCAGCTCTTTCATGAGTTGCAGACGGCCCAGATGACTCCGTCAGACTTGGATGCCTTGCCAGATAAGGAGAAGAGAGAAGACTTGATCCATATCTTGAAGGCTGTTCAAGACCAGTTAGTTGCAGGTTCTTTTGAATCTGAGTCTAAGTTGGCTAGTTTTGCCTCTCACCTGATCAAGGGAGATTTGGATGAGGAGTTAAAAGACTTGGCTTTAGTGATTGACGGCTTTACCCGTTTCTCAGCCGAGGAGGATTATCTGGTTCATTTACTACATGACAAGGGTGTCGAGGTTATTATTGGGGCTTACGCCAGTGAAAAAGCCTATCGCTCGACCTTTCGTGAAGGAAACCTCTACCAGGCCAGTGTGGACTTCCTGCTAGACTTGGCCAGGACTTACCAGGTCACGCCAAGCTACGTCGGTCAAGGAAAAGAGGACGCCTTTAGTCGTATGACGCGAATCTTGGAAGCTCGCTATGACTTTACGGAGGTAGAGGGGAAGCTATCTGACCAAGACCGAGAAGCGGTAGAGATTTGGACCTGCAACCATCAAAAGGAAGAACTAGAGGCTGTAGCCCGCTCCATTCGCCAACGCCTGTATGAGGGAGCGCGTTACAAGGATATTCGGGTGCTTTTGGGGGATGTAGATGCTTATCAACTCCAGCGCAAGACCATCTTTGACCAGTACCAGATTCCTTTCTATCTTGGAAAGAGTGAATCCATGGCCCAACATCCCCTGGTCCAATGGGTAGAATCCTTGGATCGCCTTCGTCGTTATCGGTTTTTGGCCGAGGATGTGGTCAACCTCTTGAAGACGGGGCTCTATGGGATGCTGACACGAGAGGATATTGACCATTTCGAACAATATGTTCGCTTCGCAGAGATCAAGGGTTTGGCTGCCTTTTCTCGTGAATTTACAGCCAACCACCAGGAAAAATTTGACCTAGAGCGTCTCAATCAGATTCGCCAGCAAGTCATCGGTCCTCTGCAGGACTTTTACAAGACCAAGAGCCAGACCAGCCAGGGGCTACTGAAGAAGTTTACCCAGTTTTGTCAAGATGCCCAGTTGGCGCAAAACATGCAAACCTTAGCCAGTCGTGGCTCTGAGCAGGAGATGGAACGTTATGACCAGGTCTGGAAGTCCTTTAGTCATGTGCTAGAACAATTTGCCCAGGTCTTTGATCAAATCAAGGTGACCTTGGATGATTTCCTTAGCATCCTCTTGTCAGGGCTCTTGTTGGCAAGCTATCGGACGGTCCCAGCGACTGTAGATGTGGTGACAGTTCAGTCCTATGATTTGATTGAACCCTTATCAGCTCCCTATGTTTATGCCGTTGGCTTGACCCAGGAGCGCTTCCCTAAGATTGCCAAGGACCAATCCCTACTGACAGATGAAGAGCGTCAGGTCTTGAACCAAGCTTCAGGGGAACAGGCTCATCTCCAAATTGCCAGTCAGGACAACTTACGGAAGAATCGCTTCGTCGCCCTGTCTCTCTTCAATGCGGCCACCAAACAGTTAGTCTTGTCCAGTCCTATCTTAGTCAATGAAGTGGATGACAAGATGTCGCCTTACTTGCTTGAGCTGACCAAGGAACCGCTTGCTCTACCCGTCATTCAGAAGAAGGCAAAGGCCTCTAGTGAAGATATGGGGTCTTACCAGGCTCTCTTAGCTCGACTGATTGAATTGCACCAGGGAGAAATAGACCAGGAGTTGAGCAAGGAAGAAGCGACCTTCTGGGCAGTTGCTATTCGTGTCCTTAGGAAGAAATTAGCGTCAGAAGGCTTGCACATTCCGCAAATCAGCCAAAGCTTGACGACCAAGGTCTTAGAGGATGAGACGCTGGAAGTCCTTTATCCAAAAGGGCAGGCCCTGTCTTTGTCTGCTTCAGCTCTCAACACCTACTACCAAAACCAATACAGCTATTATCTTCACTATGTCCTAGGCTTGCAGGAGGAGTGGCACTTGCATCCAGATGCTAGAAGCCATGGGAATTTCTTGCACCGAATTTTTGAACGGGTGCTGAAAGATCCTTCAGAAGGGGATTTTGATGAGCGCTTAAACAAGGCCATTCACGAAACTAGCCAGGAGACAGAGTTTGCCCTCCTTTATCAGGAGAATGCCATGGCTGCTTTTTCAAAAGAATTGCTCCTGGATACAGCTCGGGCGACTGGTCGTGTCCTTGCTCACAATGACAGCATCGAAACCATTGGGGAAGAAGCTCTCTTTGGCCGAGAAGATCGTCCCTTCTTAACCCTTGAGGATGGTCGTCCGCTCTTGGTCAAGGGCAAGGTCGATCGGATTGACCGTCTCTCTAATACAGGAGCCTTGGGAGTGGTAGACTACAAGTCCAGCGAGACTAAGTTTAATTTTGAGAAGTTCTTTAATGGACTCAACTCCCAGTTGCCAACCTATCTGTCTGCTATCAAAGACTTTAAGTCTTTTGATCCTGACAAGGGGATTTTTGGAGCCAAGTACTTGCAGAAGACGGATCCCTTAGTGTCTCTCAAGGATACCAAGGCGGTCGATGATGCTGTCCAAGCGGTTCTAAAATCCCAACAATACAAGGGGCTCTTCTTGGCAGACCAAGCTAACCAACTAGGGGAGAGCTATGAGAAAAACAAGGCCATGTTGCTGAGTCAAGAGGAGCTAGATCTGCTCTTGCTCTACAATGCCCATCTCTATCAACAAGCAGCCGAGGGCATCTTGTCGGGTGACTTTGCTATCAATCCTTATACTGAAAATGGTCGAAGCATTGCTCCGTATGTAGAACAATATAAATCGATTACGGGATTTGAAGCCAATCTCCACCTAGGACAAGCCCGTTTCTTGGAGAAGCTGGACCCAAGTCGCTATGACAAACGCCCAGTTGGTGACAAGCTCCGTCAGGCCTGGATAGAAAAAATGAAGGAGGAATTGAATCAATGAAACCAATTGAATTTCTAAGTCCCAGTCAGATTCAAGACCTCCAAGTCCAGGAGGCCCAGTCTGATAAGGAACCAAAGCGGACACCTGAGCAGATAGAAGCCATCTATTCGTCTGGAACCAATATCCTAGTCTCAGCTTCGGCCGGTTCTGGGAAGACTTTTGTCATGGTCCAACGAATCCTGGATCAATTGCACAGAGGGATTTCCATCCAGCAATTGTTTATCTCAACCTTTACGGTCAAGGCAGCGACTGAGCTCAAGGAACGCTTATATCTGGAAGATTTTGAATCCAGAGCTCCCGTTGGTTCATCGGCTAAAATTAGTT
>CADFQU010000037.1 GCA_902836505.1 Streptococcaceae bacterium | reverse complement strand
GAAGAGCCTCAAGTCTACCAAGGACGAGGAGCTCAAGCACCACCTGGCCCAACAAATTGCAGAATTACCAACTAGTGATATCGGGACTATGGATGCCTTCACGCAGCGACTGGTCTCTAAATATGGCTATTTATTAGGCCTCTCGCCGACCTTCCGTATCCTCCAAAGTGCTAGTGAGCAGTCCTTACTCAAGAATGACTGCTTCGAGCAAGTCTTTGAGCAGTTTTATGAGGAGCAAGGGCCTGAACGTCTCTTTAGTCGCTTGGTTAAGAACTTCACAGGAAAGGGCAAGTCGCCAGCAGGTTTTAAGGACCAGGTCTACGCCCTAGTAGACTTCTTGCAATCCACTGCGGATCCTCTCGCCTGGTTGGAGGAGTCCTTCCTCAAAGGCTATCAGGATCTGGACTATGATGAAGCCTTGGATCAGTTAGCCCAAGAGGTAAAAGAGCAACTCTTTGAATTGGAATCTTTCTTTACCTTCCATCTGGCTAATGAAGGACAAGCATTTTCAGGGGCCAAGTACCAAGAAAATGTCACCGCTATTCAAGACTTGATTGCTCGTCTCAATGAGAAATCCAGCCAGGAAGCAATTTTTGAGGTCTTGGAGCGGGTGGTCTTGATCTCCCGTGCCAGCGGCGGACGAAGTCTGACCATCACGACACGAAAAGAAGACTTGAAAGAGCTAACGACTGCCTTTAATGACAAACGCAAAGAACGCATTGAAGCCTTGCGGGCAGCAGCCTCCCAGCACTACCAACTAACCTATCAGATTCGCTTTAAGGATGAACCCTTGCCTTTGCTAGTCTTGCTCAGGGATTTTGTCCAAGCTTTCTCGATTGCATATTTGGAACGCAAGAAGCAGGAAAATACCTTTGAATTTGGCGACATCAGCCATTTTGCCATCCAGATTCTTGAAGAATTTCCTCATATCCGCAGTCTCTATCAGGAGCGCTATCATGAGGTCATGGTTGATGAGTACCAGGATACCAACCACACTCAAGAGCGGATGTTGGAGCTCTTGTCTAATGGCCACAACCGCTTCATGGTGGGAGATATCAAGCAGTCTATCTACCGCTTCCGTCAGGCTGATCCTCAGATTTTTAATGACAAGTTTAAGGCCTACCAAGAAGAAGGGGCAGATGGCAAATTGATCCTGCTCAAGGAGAATTTCCGGAGCCATGTAGAGGTCTTAGAAGCGACCAACCATGTCTTTGAACGCCTCATGGATGAGGAAGTTGGGGAGATTCTCTATGACCAGAGCCACCGCTTGATAGCGGGCAATCCGGAGAAGAAAGAGCCGACGCCAGCTTATGAGACGGAGTTCCTGCTCTATGATGGCAGTCAGGACGTGGCTGAAACAAGTGAAGAAGAGGAGCAAGAAGGGGATAGCCTATCCTCAGGTGAAGTCCTTTTGGTCATCAAGGAGATCATCCGCCTCCACAATGAAAAAGGGGTAAACTTCAAAGATATTACGCTTTTGACGGCTTCTCGGACCCGTAACGACAAGGTGCTTTCAGCCTTTGAAGCCTATCAGATTCCGATTGTTGCAGACGGGGGAGAGGAAAACTACCTCCAGTCCGTTGAGGTCATGGTCCTCTTGGATACCCTCCGGACCATTAACAATCCCTTACAGGACTATCCCTTGGTGGCCCTCATGAAATCAGCCATGTTTGAATTTGACGAGGACCAGCTAGCTCGTATAGCCTTACAGGGAGTTGAAGGCAAGAAAGCAGAAAATCTCTATGAGAAACTGCAGCATGCCTTAGACCAGACTGGAAGTGCTCCTCAGTTGATCGATTCAAGCTTAAGAGAGAAACTCACTCGCTTTATGGAGACACTGGATGCCTGGCGTGACTATGCCCAGACGCATTCTCTCTATGACCTGCTTTGGAAGATTTACCAGGATCGCCACTACTATGATTATGTGGGTGCCCTGCCAAATGGTGCCCAACGGCAGGCCAATCTCTATGCCTTGACCCTTCGGGCAAATGACTTCGAAAGCTCTAGTTTCAAGGGATTGCCTCGCTTTATCTCCATGATTGATAAGATCTTGGAAAACCAGCACGACTTGGCCAATGTTGCCCAGGCAGTTCCTAAGGATGCTGTCCAACTCATGACCATCCATAAGAGCAAGGGACTTGAGTTCCCCTATGTCTTTATCCTCAACACCGATAAAAAGTTTGTCGGCAAAGAACTGTCTACCAATGCCGTTATCAGTCGGAAAAATGGGGTGGGCATCAAGTATATTGCGAATCTTCCTGTCGAGTCTGATCAAGAGGTACTTCCTGAGGCGGTTCGATTGGTCATTGAGACCCTGCCTTACCAGCGAAATGTCGAAGAGATTCGTCTGGCAGCCTTGTCGGAGCAGATGCGCCTCCTCTATGTCGCTATGACCCGGGCAGAGCGCAAGCTCTACTTGGTCGGTAAGGGGCGGCAAGATAGGCTAGAAGAGAGAAAATGGGGAGCCAGTGTCAATGGACGCTTGAGCCCAGCTCTTCGGAAGGAGATCAATTGTTTCCAAGACTGGCTCTATGCCATTCAGGCAGTCTTTGCTCAGCAACACTTAGCCTATCAGACTCATTTTGTGTCCGACCAAGACTTGACGCCGGAGCAAATCGGTCACTTGGAGTTGAAGACGTCCCTCCCAGTCGATGACCTGAAGGAAAACCGTCAATCAGAAGAGATTCGCCGTGCCTTAGACGTCTTAGAATCTGTGGACCGGCTCAACACCCAGTACCAAGCAGCTATCCAACTCCCTAGTGTGCGGACCCCAAGTCAAATCAAAAAATTCTATGAACCCATCCAAGATATCGAAGGAGTGGATCTCATGGAAAAAGTGGCCGTTCCCTTACCAAGCTTTGAGTTTCCAAACTTTGGCAAGGAAGAAGCTGTGACGGGGGCAGCAGTCGGTAGTGCCATGCATGAACTGATGCAACGTATTCCATTGACGATGATGCCAACGATAGAGAGCCTAGCAATGATTCTCCAAGAGGTCAATGCCAGCCCAGCTGTCAAGAAGCGAATCGACCTCAAGAAGGTCTTAGCCTTCTTCCAGACTGACTTGGGCCAACTCTTGCTCAAGGAGTCAGGCAAAGTCCATCGTGAAGCCCCATTTGCCATGCTCAAGACGGATCCAGCTAGTGGTCAGGACTTTGTAGTTCGGGGGATCTTGGACGGCTACTTGCTTCTAGAAGATCGGATTCTTCTCTTTGATTACAAGACAGACCGTTACCGCAACCCTCAGGATTTACTAGATCGCTACCAAGCCCAACTGGAACTCTACGCAGAAGCCCTCCGTCGCTCGTATGGTATAGACTGCATCGAATCGTATTTAATCTTACTAGGAGGCGAGCAATTACAAGTCGTTTCTCTAGCAGATAGAAAGGATTAATCATGACTCCTATCGAACGAATCCAAGAGATGGAAGGCCATCTCAACGCCTACCAAGGTTTAATCGAAGAGCTTGAAGCATGTTTGCGACGAGTAGAAGCAGGCCAGTCTAGCTATATCGCCCTTCGCGATTACTACACTAGCCAGGTCTATATGGACGATGTCGAACTGTCCAATCAGCCAGATTTTCCTGAAGAGGTCTACTGTGGTGTCTTATCGGAAGATGCCGTCTACGATTTGTTGGACGAGCATTACCAAAAGGCAGTGGAGATGCTAGACCTTGCGACTAAGATGTTAAAAGAACGATAAGAATGAAAAAAAAACTCCGGTTTTCCGGAGTTTTTAGATTAAAGATAAATTCTTCTTAAAAACTTTCCTTAGGTGAGTACGGACGTCAGCGAACTTCGTAGAAGTTCCATGACTAATTATTGAGCCTAAGGTCTCAATAATTCCGAGTGCCTGAATTAACAGTGTTTCAGTCACTTTTCTCACAGCGGAAAATATTTCTTCTTCTTAAATGACTAAAAATAAAAGTCATTTTTGAAAAATCATCCAGCTGTTTTATGTAAAATAACAATTTGTCTATATTCAAAAAAGAGGTCAAGGACCTCTTTTTTTTGTTGATTATAATTGCATTTGATTATAAGATTTTGTGAAAGCTTCTAGGATATCTTTTGGTGCTTTCGAGTAATCTACTGAAGTTTCTAAAGTACCTTTTACAATCGTACGATAAGTTGCTGCGGCATCCTCACAGGTCACCAAGGTGATTTCATTTACCCCTTCACGATCTGCAATGACATCGACCCGATCTGGTGTCACTGTCTCAACAGAATTGATGACATAGGTATATACCTTTTCCTTATCAGTAATATAGATTTTCATTCCAGCTTTTGCATGTTCTAATGGAGAAAAGAGCATTTCATTCGCCCCTGTTAAACCAAAGACATGGTGACTAGCCAATGAATAATTCCTTTGCCCCATAACCTGGTCCTCTTTCATGGTACCTGCCCCATAATAGAGTCCCACATTATCTAAGCCTTTAAAAATCGGAAGATTCATCTTCAACTCAGGGATTGCAATTCCCCCAATAACAGGCAACTTCTGCGCCTGCCACTGGGCATTGATAACAGATTCTGTAGAAAGCGATTTGACTTCTTTAAAATCAAAGCTAGTCTTGGCATCTTTATTCTTATCGATGGTCTTTTTCGATACCTTGCTGACTTGATACTGATTGGTATGCCAAACCATGATCATGTTCCGAATCGGAGCATTAAAGATCAAGGCGATAGACAAAAGAATCAGTAAAGTAGCAAAGATATTAATCAAGCGATTGCGTAAGCTTGTTTTCTTCTTTTTTCTTCTTGAAGCCATTTTTTATCCTACCCTTCACTTTCAGTTTCAGTGTCTGACTCATCTTTTTCATCAGCTTGAACCGTTGTAAAGGTTACGATTTGGGCATCTTGGTCCAGACGCATCACTTTCACACCCATGGTCGAACGTCCAGTTTGAGAAATATTAGCGACGCTTGTACGAATCATGACACCTGTATTGGTGATAATCATCAAATCCTCATCTCCTTTGACAGTCATGAGACCGGCCAGAGGACCATTCTTATCAGCCACATTAGCGGTTTTTATCCCTTTACCACCTCGTCCTTTTGTTGGATACTCATCAGCACGCGTGCGTTTACCGTATCCCTTTTCAGTGATAATCAATACTTCATCTTGATCTGTAATCACGCTTGCACCGACCACTTGGTCTCCTGGACGAAGGTTGACACCTCGAACCCCAGTTGCTGAGCGCCCCATATTCCGAACCACAGACTCTTTGAAGCGGACAGAATAGCCAAATTTAGTTCCAATAATTACGTCAGTATTTCCATCAGTGAGGAAGACATTGATCAGCTCATCCTCATCTTTGAGGTTAAGAGCTTTCAAGCCATTTTGACGAATATTGGCAAACTCAGCTACACTAGTCCGTTTCACCAAACCTGAACGGGTTGTAAAGAAGAGATAGGCGTCTTCACTACGGTCTTGAGCTACGTTAATAATGGTCTGAATGGACTCACCGTCATCTAACTTAAGCAAGTTGACAATCGGAAGTCCCTTGGCTGTACGACCGTATTCAGGGATTTCATAGCCTTTGAGACGATAAACACGTCCCTTGTTGGTAAAGAAGAGCAAACGATCATGGGTACTGGTAGAAACCAATTCACGGACAAAGTCATCATCCTTGACCCCTGTACCTTGAACACCACGTCCCCCACGTTTTTGAGCAGTAAATTCATCCTGATCCAAGCGTTTGATGTAGCCTTTATTAGACAACGTAATCAATACATTGGTCTCTTCAATTAAGTCTTCGTCTTCCAGTGAAAGAACTTCTCCCACCATCAACTCCGTGCGACGTGGATCTCCAAACTTGCGTTTTACTTCATCCAGCTCTTCCTTGATGATCGCGATCACACGCTCTGGCTTGGCTAAAATGTCAGCGAGATCAGCAATCAAAGCAATGAGGTCATCGTATTCGCTTTGAATCTTGTCACGTTCCAAACCAGTCAAACGACGAAGACGCATATCCAAGATAGCTTGACTTTGACGCTCAGAAAGCTTAAACTTACTCATCAATTCAGCTTGAGCTTCTGCATCTGTCTGGCTATTACGGATGATTTTAATCACTTCATCGATGTGATCAAGAGCGATTAAGAGACCTTCCAAGATGTGAGCACGAGCTTCCGCCTTCTCTTTATCAAAGATGGTCCGACGAGTCACTACATCTTTTTGGTGCTCAATATAAGATCCTAGGATCTCACGAAGAGAGAGAATCTTAGGGACACCGTTTTGGATGGCCAACATGTTGAAACCAAAGTTGGTCTGCATTTGGGTCATCTTGAAGAGGTTGTTTAAGATAACATTGGCTGATGCATCGCGACGGACTTCAATGACGAAACGAACCCCTTCACGGTTTGATTCATCCCGAACTGCCGTAATTCCATCAATTCGTTTTTCTTGAACCAAGCGAACGATGTGTTCATGCACTTTAGTCTTATTGACCATATAAGGGAATTCTGTAACGACAATGCGTTCTCGCCCTGTTTTGATCTCTTCAATCTCCGTGCGAGAACGTAGGACAATCGAGCCCTTTCCTGTTTCATAGGCCTTATGAATACCTGATTTGCCCATGACCAAGGCCCCAGTAGGGAAATCTGGTCCAGGAAGCACTTCCATCAACTCACGCGTTGTCACATCAGGATTGTCCATCATTAACTTGACAGCATCAATTGACTCCCCGAGGTTATGTGGTGGGATATTTGTCGCCATCCCTACCGCAATCCCTGTCGCTCCATTGACTAACAAGTTAGGGAAGCGAGCTGGAAGGACGTTTGGTTCCCTTTCACTGGCATCATAGTTATCTGTGAAATCAACTGTATTTTTGTTGATGTCTCGAAGCATTTCAAGAGCAATCTTGCTCATACGAGCTTCTGTATACCGTTGGGCAGCGGCTCCATCTCCATCCATAGAACCAAAGTTCCCATGCCCATCAACAAGCATGTAACGATAACTCCACCATTGAGCCATTCGAACCATTGCCTCATAAATAGAGGAGTCCCCATGCGGATGGTATTTACCCATAACATCCCCGGTAATACGGGCAGATTTCTTATGTGGTTTATCTGGCGTAACACCAAGTTCATTCATTCCATATAGAATTCGACGATGAACTGGTTTTAAACCATCTCGCACGTCAGGAAGAGCCCGAGATACGATAACACTCATAGCGTAATCGATAAAACTGGTCTTCATTTCCGATGTTAAATTAACATCAACTAAGTTATTATCCTGCATTAAAACAATGCCTCTCTTTAATTAATTCACCATACTATTATAACACATTTAGAGCTTTTTTTCTCCTTCGGAACACAAGAGTAAAAACGTTTACATCGTCCAAATTAGGCGTAAAACCGTGACAAAGAAATGTAAAAGTGGTAGAATAAATGCGAATGGGGAAACCCAAAAAAATAGAAGGAGACGTTTAGAATAATGACATTAACTAAACAACATAAAAAAGTTATCCTTGTTGGTGACGGAGCTGTAGGTTCATCTTATGCTTTCGCACTCGTTACTCAAGGAATCGCACAAGAATTAGGTATCATTGAAATCCCTCAATTGTTTGAAAAAGCGGTTGGTGATGCTGAAGACCTTAGCCACGCTCTTGCCTTCACTTCTCCTAAGAAGATTTATGCTGCTAAGTACGAAGATTGTGCGGACGCTGACCTCGTTGTTATTACTGCAGGTGCTCCTCAAAAACCAGGTGAAACTCGTCTTGACCTCGTCGGAAAAAACCTTGCCATCAACAAATCAATCGTTGAGCAAGTTGTTGCTTCAGGATTTAACGGTATCTTCCTTGTAGCTGCAAACCCAGTTGACGTCTT
>CADFQU010000036.1 GCA_902836505.1 Streptococcaceae bacterium | reverse complement strand
AACCAAAGCCAGCGTTTGAAGTAGCGATAATTACGGTATTCTTGAAGTTGACGGTGTTTCCTTGACCGTCTGTCAAACGACCATCATCCAATACTTGAAGGAGCAGGGTGATCACTTGAGGATCCGCCTTTTCAATCTCATCAAGAAGGACGATAGAGTAAGGATTGCGACGTACACGTTCTGTCAAAGTATTGTTGTTATCATCGTAACCAACATAACCGGCAGTGGTACCAATCAACTTAGAGACGGCTGTACGATCGCTGTATTCTGACATGTCCAAACGGATGATGGCATCTTTGGTACCAAACATATCAAGGGCCAATTGTTTAGCCAACTCAGTCTTACCGACACCAGTAGGTCCTACAAAGAGGAAGCTACCGATTGGACGGTTGCCTTCGTCAAATCCTGCACGGTTCCGACGAATCGCTTTGGCAACGGCTTCAACGGCCTTGTCTTGACCGATAACTTTCGTTTGCAAACGGTGTCCCATATCTTTCAAGCGTTCGATATCGGTTGCTCCCATTTGAGATACTGGAATACCAGTCATCCGTTCGACAGACTCAGCTACGTCATTGACAGTTGCTGTCACCTTGTGATCTTCTGTATGGTTAGCAATTTTCTTTTCCAGTTCTTCAATGCGAATCTTAGCATTAAGGGCTGCTTCATAGTCTTCTTTAGCGGCAGCAGCTTCTTGTTTAGCTTTTTCTTCTTCGATTTCATGCTCCACAGCATGTACATCTGTCACTGGGTGTTGAGCTGCCAAGTGAGCAGCTGTCACATCGACCAAGTCGATGGCCTTATCAGGCAAGCTACGTTGTGGAATGTATTGAACAGAATAATCAACTGCTGCTTTCAAGACTTCATCTGGCAAGACAACATTGTGGTGTTGTTGATACAATTCACGGATTCCTTGGAGAATCTTGAAGGTATCTTCAGCAGATGGAGCATTGACCTTGACTTCGTTGAAACGACGTGCAAGGGCTGCATTTTTCAAGATGGTGTTACGGTATTCATCTTGAGTAGTTGCACCAATGACTGTCAATTCACCACGAGAAAGAGCTGGTTTTAAGATATCCGCAAGACCTTTAGATCCTTGACCATCCCCTGTGCTACCTGCACCAAGAATTTGGTGGATTTCGTCAAAGAAGAGGATGACATTACCCATGGCTTTGACTTCTTGGATCATATTTTGGATATTTTCTTCGAAGCTACCACGGTATTGCGTACCAGCTTCTAGACCAGAAATATCAATCGAGATGATTTCTTTGTTCTTGATGGCTGCTGGAACATCACCGTTCACGATGGCTTGTGCCAAACCTTCCACAACGGCTGTCTTACCAACACCTGCATCCCCTACAAGGACCGGATTGTTCTTGGTACGACGAGACAAGATTTCAGCCGTTTCTTGAATTTCTTTGTTGCGTCCGATGACCGGATCCAATTTTCCTTCACGGGCTTCTTCGGTCAAGTTACGCCCCAGTTTCGCAAGGATTCCATCTTGTTTCATCCCTTTGCCTTGTTGCTGTTGCACTTGCTCACTTCCTTCATTTGGAAGTTGACCTGTTTGGCGGTAAATGGCGAATTCTTCCGGTGTCACTTCACGACCATTGATCATGTAGCGACGGCTTTCAGAGCGGAAACCACCCATGTTTCCCATTAGTTGATTGAAAAGATCATCCATATTGTTAAAGTTGTTGTTCATATTTGTTACCTCTAATTTACATAATTTTAATTCGTTCTTGAAAATGAGTAGCCGAATTGGCTACTTAACGTTGTTTACATAATTTTATTTTTCTTTTAAATGAATAGCCTCAAGGGCTAAGATCTTCTGTTCCTTCTTTTATCAATTAGTTTTCTATATTTTGGAAATAGCATCTCACCATCTCCTTTCCACTATTGATCCTGTAAACTCTTGAGATTTCCCAACCTCTTTTGTTTACATAAATTATTATAAACCAGACTGTTTTTTTTGTCAACAGTTTTTTACATAATTTTTAAAAAAATTTTTCCAAGCTATAAAACTGGAGGCTAGAATGTAGACAAACTGTATTATATAAAGCAACCTCAGTGATGCTAAAAAAAATGATAAACACTGAGCTCGTTAGGCTCATTCAAATATACACTGAAACTTTCCGCCGTGAGAAAAGTGCTAGAAACACTGTTGTTTCTAGCACTCGGGAGTTTTGAGACCTCAGGCTCAAAACTAAGTCATGGAACTTCTTCGAAGTTCGCTGACGTCCGTACTCACCTAAGGAAAGTTTCTGAGATGACTTTGTCTTTAATCTGCTACACCCTTCCCAGGGTGTGTCTCCTGTTAAATCATATATTCGACGCTATAGGTGGCGTCGGATAGAATCCGTGAAAGGAATTGTTTGGTTCGTTCTTCTTTTGGACTGTTGAAGAATTCATGGGGTTCGTTTTCTTCGATGATGTGTCCACCATCCATAAAGATGACGTGGTTGGCTACATCACGCGCAAAGCTCATCTCATGGGTTACCACAACCATGGTCACTCCTTCTTGGGCTAGTTGCTTCATAACAGCTAGTACATCCCCGACCAACTCTGGGTCCAGCGCTGATGTTGGCTCATCCAGCAAGATTACGTCTGGTTTTACTGCAATGGCACGTGCGATTCCGATCCGTTGCTGCTGGCCACCTGATAGTTGAGCAGGATAGTAATCCTTATAAGCGAGGAGGCCGACCTTTTCAAGGGCTGATTCTGCCCGTTGAAGAGCTTCTTCTTTTGGAATCTTGCGGGCTACAATCAGGCCTTCCAAGATATTTTCAAGCGCTGTTTTATTGGCAAAGAGATTGTAATGCTGGAAGACAAAGGCTGTCTTTTGGCGGATTTCTAAAATTTCCTTTTTGCTGAGTTTTGCAAGGTCATATTCTTTTCCACCTAGAGTTAGGTGGCCTGTATCTGCCTTTTCCAAGTGGTTGAGGCAACGTAGGAAGGTTGTTTTTCCTGATCCAGATGGGCCTAAAATAACCACGACATCCCCTTGGTTGACCTTGAGATTAACATCTACCAGGACTTGGTGATCCTTAAATTTTTTCGATACGTGTTCTACTTCTAACATCTTTTCATTTCTCCTTCTTCTATGCGAGTGTCAGGCGTTTTTCCAAGAGGTTGAATCCCCACTGAATCACCCCACAAATGACAATATAAAGAATAAAAATCACGAGATAGGATTCAAAATATTGATAGCCATAAGAGGCCTCTACCTTGGCAATGGCAGTGATATCCTTGATAGTCATGACAAAGACAAGGGAGGTGCCTTTGACCAAGTTGATGACCAGGTTACACAGATTGGGCAGGGCTGCACGTAAGGCTTGTGGAAAAACAATTCGGATATAGGCTTGGCGATTGGTCAAACCGATGGCTTGCGCTGCTTCTAACTGGCCCTTATCCACCGTCAGAATAGCTGACCGTAGAATTTCAGCTAGACTTCCTGTTGTCATCAAGCTATAGATAATAAAGGCATAGTAAAGCGGATTGATCCCAAAGATATTAAAGTGACTGCCAATACTCTTAAAAAAGCTATTTAAGAGGCTGGGAAAGAGACTATAAAAGAAGAGAATCAAGAGAATCGGAGGCGTCGCGCGAATAAAAGCCAAGTAAACCACTGAGAAACTGCGAACCCCTTTGACCTTATAGATCTGACCGAGCGCCAAAAAGAGGGCTGGAAAAAAACTCAAGAGAATCGACACGACCATGATCAGAAGGGTCACTGGAACACCACCCAAGGTGGCTAAAAATGTTTTACTAATAAAATTGAAATCCATAAGCTACCTTTCTGTTACACTGAGTCGTTTTTCAAGGAGTTGAGCGGAGAAGGAGATCACAAGGGCAATTGCCCAGTAGATCACTGCTACGGCTGTATACGTCTCGAGGGAATAATTCCCAAGATTGCGACTGATCAAGTTGTTTCCTGCTCCCATGATATCGATAAAGCCAATGGTATAAGCCAAAGCGGCATCGCGCATGAGGTTCAAGATGGCCGTCGTCATATTTGGAAGAGCCACGCGAAAGGCTTGGGGAAGGACAATCCGCCAAATGGTTTGAGCTGGCGTCAAGCCAATACTCAGCCCTGCTTCCATCTGGCCTTTTGGAATGGCCAAATAGGCTGCCTTGAAGACCTCAGAGATCATCGCCGCAAAGAGAAGAAACATGGCCACAAGGACAAAGACAAATTTGGACCAGCGGTCGATATCTACTCCCAACCACCAGTTTAAAAATTGGGGCAGTCCATAAAAGACCAAGAATAGGAGGACAATCGGAGGGGTACAACGCAAAGTAAAGACATAGCCTTTTGCCAAACCTGCTCCTACCTTATCTTCTGATACTTGTGCCCAGGTCAAAACCAAGCCAAATGCCGAACCTAGAAGCGTCGTTAACACCATCAAAGCTAGGGTCGCTGGCAGGGCTTGGACCAAGGTTGGAAGAAATGACCAGACCTTGGAAATGTCGTATGAGACCATGTTTTTTTCCTTTCTGTATCCGGATAGAAATAAGGAAGCTGGGGCTATACGCACCCAGTTTCATCTTATTTTTCTTTATCTACATAACTGAAGACATCTTCACCGAAATATTTTTCGGATAGTTTGGCAAGCGTTCCATCTTCTTCCAATTCTTTGATGGCCTTGCTGTAAGCTTCCGCAAATTTTTCGTTTTTCTTATCCTTATGAATCAATGGGTAAGTTGGAATTCCTTTGTAGGCAAACCAGCTGAGTTTGTCTGCATATTGGTGGTAAGAGCCATCTTTATCTGTGACAGCTTTTTCAAAGGAAAGTTTGATGTCAAAGAAGGCATCGTAACGTCCTTCCAGAACCCATGCATAGGCATCTGCAACTTTGAACGATTCTGCAGCTGTTAATTCGATTTGTTTGTCCTTATGCTTGTCATTGTATTCTTTAATAACATTCCATTGCGCATTTTGTGGTGAAATTGGAACCAATTTTCCTTTTTCTTTCGCAAAGTCATCAATGTTCTTGTATTTATCCGCATCTTCTTTTCGTACGGTAAATCCGATGATACTGGCTCCGATTGGTTCTTTTGGAATGATAAATTTCTTGGCGCGTTCTTCGGTATACCAAGCTCCTTTGGTTCCGATATCGTATTTACCAGATTCTAGACCGATCAAGAGATCGTCGTCACTTGTTCCAGTGTACTCAAACTTGTAGTCTGGAAGTTTTTCGTCAATGGCTTTGAGCACAGCTACTTCATAGCCATCTGATTCTCCTTTTTCATCGACGAAATCGTACGGCACATAGTTTTGAGTGTGGGCCACTTTCAAGGTTGTTATTTTATTAGATCCTGTTGATCCTTTGCTGTCATTTGCGTGATTCAGGCTTCGACCAATAATCGTTGCACCTGCAAGGGCAAGAACGGCTACCCCACCGATAATCCATGTTTTTTTACTCATACTCTCTTTTCTCTCTTTCTATTTTCCTTATTCTGCTGCAGCTTCACGAACCCATTCGATTCGTTCTTCATCAATGTCACTTGGAATGGTACAATCCGCACCGATGAACAAGCCTGTAGTTCCTGTCTCTGCGATGATGCGTTTGGTTTCTGCTTTGATAGCAGCCTTGTCTCCTGTGTAGAGAAGACCCTTTTTGCCATTTTCAAACCCACCAAGAACCGTGCGTCCACCGAAGATTTCGCGTCCTTCTGCCAGGCTGATGCCTTCTGGTCCGACTGCCCAGTTAATGACTGGAGCTGGGTAGTCTGTGAAGAGATGAATATCATTGCGAGCTCCTTCATAGCCACAGATATGAAGGATATTTACGCCACCGGCTTCCTTGGCCGCTTCTAAAACATGAAGTTCGCTTGGCGCAATGACTTGTTTGTACACTTCTTGGTTCACGCGCGCATCTTGAATGCTTTGAACACTGAGATAGATCCCGTCCGCTCCTGCTTCTTTGATGATTCGTTGGCTCAAACTTGCGATATCTTGGCCAATAGTATCCAATACTTTTTTAAGAGTAGTGGCATCTTGATCGATAAAGTTTGCAATCAAGTCATCGCCACCTGAAACTTCTCCGACTAGCCATTTGAAGTAGGTCACTGGAGCAAAGATATTATAGATAGCGACAATGTCCTCTTCAAAACCGGCACGGATTTTTTTAACGAGCTCTACCTGCTCTGTGATCCATGGATGATCGGCTCCAAGGGGTTCAATCCCTGCTAAGTCTGAGATGTTTTCAAGGCCTTTGTGAATGGATGGGTTTGGATAAGCAAAGTAGCCATCACTCATGAGTTTGACAAAGTCTGGTTTGACCTTGTGAAGGAAGTTTTTATGACCATTGAGGTTTTTTTCGATAATTTCTGGATTGGAAAATCCTTTCAACCATTCATCTTCCCTTGTAAAATGGTGCCAAAAACCAACTGGCACACGATCAACTGCTTCTCCTTTGAATGCTTTTAAGACTAATTCTCTTTTTGTAGACATCTTCTTACCTCGTTCTCTTTTTTCTTGTTTGTCATCTTAACACTCCAGCCATGCTTTGACTAATATATATTTTTTATCAAGCTCTTCATCTTTTTTTATCACTGATCTTCTAGAAGCAGGACTCCCGCTAGATCAGACGGGCGGATGAGGGAGAGGCTGTGGGCTGGAATCTTCTCTAGCCTTGCCATATCCGGATCTTTTTTGTTTTCCCCGTGACTGCTTGCTGCAGTAGCTTTTGCGAGTCCTAGGACTAAGAATAAAGCTACCAGCACCATACACCATACATTGATCTTTTTCATCTCCCTCTCCTTTCTCTTACAATAGAGCTGCTTGACGCACCCAGTCGAGACGTTCCAATTGGAAATCGTCTGGTACTGTGCAGTCTGCCCCAAGTATCAAACCGCGACTTCCTGCTTCTGCAACCAAGCGACGCGTTTCTTGCTCGATCGCTTCTTTTTCACCTTGATAGAGCAAGCCTTTCTTTCCATTGACAAAACCACCCAAGACGGCACGATTGCCGAAGAGTTTTCTTCCCTCTGCTAGACTCACCCCTTCATGATGGGTCGCCCAGTTAATGACTTGAGCTGGATAATCCTTGAAGAGTTCCACTTCATTGCTGGCTCCTTCAAAGCCACAGATATGAAGGATATTGATCCCACCAGCTTCATTGGCCGCCTCTAAGACAGCGATGTTGCTCGGTTCGATGATCTTACGGTATTCTTCTTGGGTTACGCGCTCATCTTGGACTTGCTGGGTGGAGAAGTAAATCCCTTCAACACCTGCTTCTTGGATCAAGCGACGACTAAGAATGGCGATGTCTCCTGCAATCACGTCAAGGACATGAGCCAAGCTTTCTGGCTCTTCCTTGATAAAATCTGCAATCACTTGATCCCCGCGGGATTGATCCGTCCGGAACCAGCGTTTCAAATAGGAAATAGGTGAGAAGATATTGTAGAAAGAAGCAATCTCCTCATGGAAATGAGAACGAATTTCCTTGACCACGTCAATTTGTTTTTCAATCCAAGGATGATGCTCCCCAATTGGTTGAATATCCTTCAATTCTCGGATTGATGTGATCTCTCTCGAATAAAGAGCGCTCGGATAGCGGAAGAAGCCATCGCTCATAATCTTGACAAAATCAGGAGATATTTCTTCGACATACTGTTGGTGTCCTTTGATACTTTTTTCAAGTACGGCAGGATTGTCTAGCCCCAACTCTTTTTCTTCTTGAGTCACATAATGGAGCCAGAATCCTACAGGGATTCGCTCAACTTTTTCACCTCGAATGGCACGAAGAACCAACTCTTTTTTACTCATGCTGTTTCAACCTCCTCAATATCTTCTCCACAAGGAAGGCGACTGCTTCCCTGCCGGAAATTAGTAACCATGATATCACCTGGAAAAGGAGCTGACTAATATATTTTCCCTATCAAGGCCTTAAAATTTCTTTATTGAGGC
>CADFQU010000035.1 GCA_902836505.1 Streptococcaceae bacterium | reverse complement strand
ACTGACATCAATCAGAGCTTTTTCTGCACCTGCAATAATCTCATCCGACGGACTAGCTCCATCATATGCTTGATTTATACTCTCCGTTAAACGAGCAATCAAGCGTCTTAGCACCGCTTTTTCAGAAACAATCTTTGCGTAATATTCCGCATTGGCTGAGGTCGGAACAGAGTTGATAACTTCAGCAAGATAAGAGAGACCACCAATATTTTGCAAGTCCCCTTGGCTATCTAAAATATTGCGAACGGTCGTCGCATCAATAGCATCTCCCCTATCTGCAAGGTCAATCATCGCCTTAAAAATTAACCGATGGGCATATTTAAAGAAATCTGCTGGCTCAATAAACTCACGAACAAAAACCAGTTTTCCCTCATCAATAAAGATGGCTCCTAAGACAGATTGCTCTGCTTGGATATCTTGAGGCTGGGTTCTTAATTCTTCTATCTCAGCCATAGTCATTCCTTTCTAACGATTTACTTAACCTTCGTTTACCCGAATTTGGATAATACCTGTAATATCCTGATAAATTTTAACAGGCACATCAATCAAGCCGACAGAGCGAATGGGTGAAGCCACTTGAATGTGACGCTTGTCGATTTTGATCCCAAATTGTTTTTGTAGTTCTTCTGCAATTTTTTTATTGGTAATCGAACCAAATGTACGTCCATCAGGACCAATTTTTTCTGTAAATTGGACAACGGTCGTTTCTTCTGCTAATTTTGCTTGAATGTCTTTCGCTTCTGCGACTAGTTCCGCATGGGCTTTTTCTTCAGATTTTTGCTTACCGCGAAGCTCCCCAATCGCTTGGGCGTTAGCTTCTTTGGCTAAATTCTTTTTAATCAAAAAGTTTTGAGCATAACCTGTTGGGACTTCTTTAATTTCCCCTTTTTTTCCTTTTCCTTTTACATCTGCTAAAAAGATAACTTTCATTCTTCTTCCTCCTTATCCTTTTGGACCTCTTCTTGAATACAGTCAATCAACTGAGCACGAACCTGATCGATGGTTACATCTGCCAATTGAGAAGCCGCCGAATTAAAGTGACCTCCGCCTCCCATTTGCTCCATAATTTTTTGCACGTTGACTTTGCTTCTGCTTCGTGCTGAAATGGAAATGCTTCCTTGTTCATTCAGAGCAATGACAAAGGTCGCTTCAATTTTGGACATGGCCAACATACTATCGGCTGCTTTACTAATGGTAACCGTTCCATAAGGAACATCTGCTGCTCCTGTTGCCACAATAATATGTGGGAAGACCATTTGACCATTTAGGATCAATTCATTAACTTCACGGTACTCATCGAAGTTAATAGCTGAAATTTCCTGGATGAGGACACTATCACTGCCTCGGCTTCTTAAATAACTAGCTACATCAAATGTACGGCTCGTTACGCGAACAGAGAAATTCTTGGTATCCAACATAATTCCAGCCATCAAAACACTGGCTTGAATCTTATTCAAGCGGTTCTTCTTAGAATTCTGGAACTGAAGCAATTCCGTAACCAACTCACTTGCACTACTTGCGCCACTTTCAATATAAGTGATCATGGCATTTTCAGGGAAGTCTTCATCCCGTCTATGGTGATCAATGACAATGACTTGGGAAAACTTCTCATACAAATCATTTGAAAGCGTGAGAGCTGTCTTCGAATGGTCTACCATAATCAAAAGGGATTGATCGGTTACCATCCGTAGAGCATCTGAAACCGTTACGAGTTTAGTCGCTCCATCTGATTGAATTTTTTCAACTGCTCGTTCGATATCCTGAGCCATAGACGTATCATCATAAACTGCATAAGAGCGTTCGTTGATATTGTTTGCAAATAATTGCATCCCAATCGATGCCCCCAAAGCATCCATGTCTAATTTTTTGTGGCCAACAACAAATACTTGATCAACCGATTTAATTTTTTCGGAAATAGCTGTCATCATCGCACGAGTTCGTGTACGGGTGCGCTTGATAGCAGAGGCTGTCCCGCCTCCAAAGAAAATAGGATCCTTACCTTCTTCTTTTTCTTTCACAACCGCTTGGTCGCCCCCTCGTACCTCAGCTAAGTTTAGATTCGATAAAGCAACTCTACCAATTTCATCATGATTGCCATCTCCGTATGAAAATCCCATACTTACCGTAATGGGTAATTCACGATTTTTCGCTTCCTCACGGAATTGGTCAATAATAGAAAATTTGGATTCTATTAATTGTTCAAGAACCGTATAGTCGGTAAAGAGATAAAAACGATCCATCCCAACTCTTCGATAAAACATATGGTATTTTTCCGAGAATTCTTCAACAAAGTTTGCAATAAATCCATTGATGCTACTGATATCTGAATCAGACACAACATCTTCTAAATCATCATAGTTGTCTACAGACATAATCCCGATGACCGGCCTAGTCGTTACAAGACCAACGTTGGCCTCATACTCACTAGACGCATCAAAAAAATAAACGACACTGGCCTGGGAATCTAGATAAACAGAATATTTCTTATCTCCAATGGTTGCATAATGGCCTTTCCCTTCAAAAGGGATCGCCAACACTTGTTGCAGGTATTCCACATCGAATTGCCCATCCTCAGTGGAGAAAATCAACTCCGCATAAGGATTGAACCACTCAACTTCATTGGTTTCACCGTTTACCTTGATTACACCAACTGGCATTTTATCCAGTAGCGAGGCCAACCCATTTTCAGCCTGATGATTGACATAGTGAATTTGTTCTAGCTCATCCAATTCTACTTGCTTTAATTGATGAAGAAAGAGATAGATGACACCGGAAAGAATCAACAGAATCACAAATAAATTTGCAATTGTGCCACCCAATAATCTGGAACTGATGGCTAATATAATAAATGCTAACAAACCTACCATACAATAATGGATAGGAGTCATACGAAATTTTTTCATCATAAACCTCTGTTGGGCCATTATACCATAAAACATAAGAAAATGCGAGGCCAGTCAAGCCTTTCCACCAAAGAAAAAGCTGACAGGGATCAAGGTCCGGTAGCTCATTTGTCAAACGGTGTAAAGCATATTTACACCATTGTAAATATATAGTAAAACGAGAAAAGAAGTAGCTATTTGGCTACCTCTTCCACATATTTACATCATGATAAGTTAGGATTCTTTTTCTTGATTCTTAGAAATGCTCCGACTCTTGCCTTCAAGATAAACCATCAAGATAGAAATGTCGGCTGGGTTGACACCTGAAATCCGACTAGCTTGACCAATTGTCTCTGGATTAATCAGTTTGAACTTTTGACGAGCTTCTGTTGCGATGGAGTCAATATCATCCCAGTCAATATTGGCAGGAATTCGTTTTTCTTCCATTCGCTTCATTTTTTCAACCTGATCTAAAGCTTTTGAGATATAACCCTCGTACTTAATTTCAGTTTCGATCAACTCGATAATCTTATCATCTAGCTCCTCAGCAGCTGGTCCGATAAAGTTGACAACATCTTGATACGATACTTCTGGTCTTCTCAAGAATTCTTTGGCTGTGACAGCATCTGTCAATGGTTTAAAGCCTAGCGCTGAAACTTTCTCGTTCGTTTCCTTTACAGGTTTTAACTTGATACTGTCAAGGCGCTTCATTTCATTTTCAAACTGATACTTCTTGGTTTCAAAACGTGCCCAACGTTCGTCGTCAACTAGACCAACCTCGCGACCGATTTCTGTCAAGCGCATATCTGCATTATCATGACGAAGAATCAAACGATATTCAGCACGACTTGTTAACAAACGATAGGGCTCAACTGTCCCCTTGGTTACCAAGTCATCAATCATGACTCCAATATAACCATCACTCCGTTTCAAGATGAGCTCTGGTTTTCCTTGAATTTTTAGGGCAGCATTAATCCCTGCCACAATTCCTTGGCCAGCAGCTTCCTCATAGCCAGATGTTCCATTGGTTTGGCCTGCTGTAAAGAGACCTGAGATTTTCTTGGTTTCTAAAGTTGCCCGCAATTGATGTGGAAGAACCATATCATACTCAATCGCATAACCCGTTCGCATCATCTCAGCATTTTCCAATCCCTTAATAGAATGGACAAGATCTCGTTGCACATCCTCTGGTAAACTGGTTGACAAGCCTTGGACATAGACTTCTTCTGTATTGCGTCCTTCTGGTTCAAGGAAAAGCTGATGACGTTCCTTATCCGCAAAGCGAACAATCTTATCTTCAATAGATGGACAATAGCGAGGCCCAACTCCCTTTACAACACCTGTAAACATTGGAGCCCGGTGTAAATTGCTGTTGATGATTTCGTGGCTTTGACTATTGGTATAGGTCAACCAACAAGGGATTTGATCCTTTAAATAATCCTCGTCACGCGAATTGTAAGAAAAGTGATTTGGATTCTCATCACCTGGTTGAATTTCCGTTTCGTCATAATTGATTGACGATGCCTTTACACGTGGTGGCGTACCCGTTTTGAACCGTCCAATTTCTAGTCCAAGATTTTTGAGATTTTCAGCCAAATTAATAGAAGCAAGGCTATGGTTAGGTCCTGACGAATACTTAAGATCCCCAATAATAATTTCCCCTCTGAGAGCTGTTCCTGTCGTCACAATAACAGCCTTGGCCCCATATTCTTGGTGGGTCGCAGTTCGAACACCAATAACCTTCCCATCTTCTACCAAAATTTCATCAATCATGGTTTGGCGAAGGGTCAAGTTTTCTTGGTTCTCAACTGTCTTGCGCATTTCCTTAGAATAAAGTTCCTTATCCGCTTGGGCACGAAGTGCACGGACTGCTGGACCCTTTCCTGTATTCAACATCTTCATTTGAATGTAGGATTTGTCAATATTCTTGGCCATCTCACCGCCGAGTGCATCTACCTCACGGACCACAATCCCTTTTGCAGAACCACCAATTGAAGGATTACATGGCAAAAACGCCAACATTTCTATATTTATGGTTGCAAGTAAAACTTTACAACCCATCCGGCTCGCAGCAAGCGAAGCTTCTACACCCGCATGCCCCGCTCCGATTACAATAATATCGTATTCTTCTATAAAATTATAAGTCATTTTTTCTCCTATTCTTTAAGATGGATGTGTCGTAATTGTCCGTCCCAATCTGGTAAAGCGTTTTTTAAAAATGCCGGTTTCAGATCAATAGTAGATAAGTCTTCTAAAGCAAGCCACCGGCAAGGTAATGACTTCGCATCTTCTTGCATGGTTAACGGTGCATCTTTCAGCAAGTCCACTAAATAATGGAACTCGATATTATGATAGTGGACCCCAGCTTGTTCAAAGCGATTTTCAACAATGAAAGCTAACTGAACCGCTCTAGATTTGACACCCAGTTCTTCTTTTACTTCTCGAACCACCGCATCTTCAGTAGCTTCATCCACTTGAATAGCACCTCCGATTGTATAAAAACCGTCCTCATCTTCTACGACTAACAAGCGATTGTCTTTTACAATCAAAGCAGTCGCTCTCACACCAAAAACCGTTTGGTTTGACTTGGTCCGAAAATCCTGTTCTTGCATGTTACTTCCTTTCGAAACGACACAAAAACAGTCAAAACTCCAAAGAAGTGCAGGACAAAAAAGCCTGCAACATCCATGAGCTTTGACCATCATTTCTATTGCTTTTATTATTGTAGCAAATTGACAAAATTTGTCAATTTAAATATACTGACAAACTTTACCATCTCGATAAGCATTGTCAATTAGTCCACCACCGAGACACTCTTCACCATCGTAAAAGACAACAGCCTGACCTGGTGTAATGGCCCGTTGAGGTTCTGCAAAAATTACCTCAGCCTTGTCACCCTTGACATGAACCGTCACCTTAGAATCTGGCTGGCGATAGCGGAACTTAGCTGTACACTCTAGTGTAAACTCTTCTGGCATCTCTCGTGTAAAGTGAACTTGACTAGCTTGTAAACTTGTTGACATCAGCGCCTCATGATAGAAACCTTGACCGACATACAGAATATTTTGACTCAGGTCTTTACCAACGACAAACCAGGGAGCATTGTCTCCACCTTGTTGGCCACCAATTCCTAGTCCACCCCGCTGACCTATCGTATAATACATCAAACCGGCATGTTCGCCCATATCCCGCCCATCTACGGTCATCATTCGGCCTGGTTGGGCAGGAAGGTAGTTCCCTAGAAACTCTTTGAAGTTCTTTTCACCGATAAAGCAGATCCCAGTGGAGTCTTTCTTTTTAGCCGTTGCCAATCCAGCCTCTTCTGCCAACCGGCGAACCTCAGGCTTTTTCAAATGTCCCAATGGGAACATGGTTTTTTGAAGTTGTTCTTGTGACAACTGGCTTAAGAAATAGGTTTGATCCTTCCCATTGTCAACACCGCGTAGCATATGGACAATGCCATCCTCATCACGCGCCACGCGTGCATAGTGCCCTGTGGCTACATAATCGGCACCAAGTGTCATGGCATAATCTAAGAAGGCCTTAAATTTGATTTCTTTATTACACATGACATCTGGATTTGGTGTGCGGCCTGCACGGTATTCTGCAAGGAAGTATTCAAAGACGCGATCCCAGTATTCTTTCTCAAAGTTGACAGAATAGTAAGGAATGCCAATTTGGTCTGCAACTGCTGCTACATCTTTGTAATCTTCCGTAGCTGTACAGACGCCATTTTCGTCTGTGTCGTCCCAGTTTTTCATGAAAATGCCAATGACATCGTAACCCTGTTGTTTTAACAACAAAGCCGTTACAGATGAATCGACACCGCCACTCATACCAACAACAACACGTGTTTTCGAGTTATCACTCATAGATTTCTCCCATCTTTTCGTATCTCACGATTGAAGGTCGTGGTTTGCTTCAACGATTGAAGGTCGTTTTGAGCATTATCAATTGTAACACGCTTTATAGTAGAAAACAAGCATCTTGCCATCCTTCTTATTGGCTATTGTATCTATATGTTTACAAGTGTGTAAATCAAAAAAGAATCCAATTTCTGAACTCTTTCATCTACTTTAATACCAGCCATTGGCTAGCCAGAAGTTTTTAGCCGCCGACCATGATCCATATCGGTTGACAACATATTGATTGGCTACTTTTTCCTGGTTTTCTGTTGACAAGTCACCGTTTAAATAAGAAAGCGACAACTGATAACGACCATAATATTGGCCATTTTGTGCTGTGTAACTGCCACTTGATTCTTTCTGGGCAATCCATTCTTTAGCCGCTGCATCTTCGGCACTCAAGCCATCTGAAGCAGATACCGTAGTGGTTGCTTGTGTAGTGGTTGCTTGCTCTGTAGTATTAGTTGTTGCCTTGTCATCTTCAATCTCTAAAACTTGACCAACTGTAATGAGGTTGACATTGCTAATCTTATTTTTCTTAGCAATCGCATCAACCGTTGTATTCTTCTCTTTAGCAATAGCTGATAAGGTATCACCTGACTTTACAGTGTAAGATTCTGCACTGGCAAAGACGGGAATAAACATTCCTGATAATAAGCTCAGTCCGATAAAACGTTTTACAAAGATTTTTTTATTCATGGTTTTACACTCCTTTTCTGTATGTTCTTTATCTTACAGAAGAAATGTTTCAAAAACTTTATGAAATCACGTCAAATGTTTCAATAATATGTTAGCAAGAATAAAAAACACCTCAAATAAACTAGTTTTAAGTATCTTTTAAGGTTAAAACAAAATTTCCCTCTTAAATAGAAGAAAACATGCCCTAGATTTGTTATAATGAAAGAAAAGAAACCCTAAGGAGCTGACTGATGAATTCGCTTAAATTCCAATCCGTATTTGATATTATTGGACCGGTTATGATTGGACCTTCTAGTAGCCACACTGCTGGAGCTGTTCGTATTGGAAAAATTGTCTCTTCTATTTTTGGAGAGGATCCGACAGAAGTTGAATTTCAGTTGTTTAATTCCTTTGCCAAAACCTATCGCGGCCATGGGACAGATTTATGGGTGTGGTGGCACACACCTGTGGTCCCAGCTACTCAGGAGGCTGAGGCAAGAGAATCGCTTGCGCC
>CADFQU010000034.1 GCA_902836505.1 Streptococcaceae bacterium | reverse complement strand
TGACTGGTTTCTGGGGATCAAATGGGACTGTTTTGGTAACAGAAGAGCGCGTAGTCCTCTTTACGGATTCTCGCTATACCATTCATGCCCATGCGACTTGTTTCCCCTTTGTTGAGATTGTTGAAACCCGCAATGAATTGGAAGAAGCAGCAAAAATTGTCAAAGATGCAGCTATCCATGAACTTGGCTTTGAGGATGAGATCACAGTTGCTTATCAGACCCGTCTGGCAACAGCTTTCTCAGGAGTCTCTCTAAGGGCCTTGTCTGATTTTGTAATGGAGTTTCGTTTGATTAAAGATGAGACAGAAGTGGCAACTATCCGTAAGGCCTGCAGTATTTCAGATCAAGCCTTCCTCGATGTGCTTGAATTTATCAAGGTTGGTCAAACAACAGAGTTAGAAGCTGCGACCTTCCTGGATTTCAGAATGCGGGAATTGGGAGCTTCAGGTGTATCCTTTGATATCATCTCTGCTGCGGGAGAACGCTCTGCTATGCCCCATGCGACTCCTAGTGATCGCATTATCTCTGCTGGGGATGCCTTGACCTTGGACTTTGGCTGTCTTTACAACCATTATGTGAGTGATATGACTCGGACCATTTATGCAGGTCATGTCAGCGATAAGGAAAGAGAAATTTACGAAACGGTCTTGAAAGCCAACCAAGCTCTCATTGCTGAAGCGAAGGATGGACTAGGTTTCCGTGATTTTGATAAAATTCCTCGAGACATTATTGAGGCTGCAGGATACGGTCAGTACTTTAGCCATGGAATTGGACATGGAATTGGCTTGGATATCCATGAAGAGCCTTATTTCAGTCAAACGTCCAAAGAAGTTATCAAGGCGGGGATGGTTTTGACAGATGAGCCAGGAATCTACATTGAAGGTCTATCTGGTGTCCGGATTGAAGATGATTTATTGATTACGGAAAGTGGCTGTGAAGTCTTGACCCTTGCACCGAAAGAGTTGATTGTGATCTAAGGAAATTTGCAGAGACAGATTTGAGAAATCTGAGCATTTGTGATAAAATAAAGAGTAATATATTTTTTAAAAAGAGGTATGAAAACATGATTGAAGCAAGTAAGTTGAAAGCTGGTATGACTTTTGAAACAGCTGATGGAAAATTGATCCGCGTTTTGGAAGCTAGCCACCACAAACCAGGTAAAGGAAATACAATCATGCGTATGAAATTGCGTGATGTTCGTACTGGTTCAACTTTTGATACAAGCTACCGTCCAGAAGAAAAATTTGAGCAAGCTATTATTGAAACAGTACCAGCTCAATATTTGTATAAAATGGATGACACAGCTTACTTCATGAATACTGAAACATACGACCAATATGAAATTCCTGTTGCCAATGTTGAGAACGAGTTGCTTTACATCCTTGAAAACTCAGAAGTGAAAATCCAATTCTATGGAAACGAAGTGATTGGGGTGACTGTTCCTACAACTGTTGAATTGACAGTTGCTGAAACTCAACCATCTATTAAAGGTGCTACAGTTACAGGTTCTGGTAAACCAGCTACAATGGAAACAGGTCTTGTGGTTAACGTTCCAGACTTCATCGAAGCAGGACAAAAATTGATTATCAATACAGCTGAAGGAACTTACGTTTCTCGTGCCTAGTCAGCTCTAAAATAGGTCTGATAGAAAGGAACTTCTATGGCAACTGAACAATACGGCGAAATCGTCATTGCACCTCGTGTGCTAGAAAAAATTATTGCGATTGCGACTGCAAAAGTAGATGGTGTTCATTCTCTTGAAAACAAGAGTGTATCGGATAGCCTTTCAAAACGTGCTCTTGGTCGTGGGGTTTACCTTCGTACACAAGAAGATGGTCAAATCTCTGTTGATATTTACCTCTATCTAGAGTATGGTGTGGCAGTCCCTAAAGTAGCGGTTGCAATCCAAAAAGCAGTAAAAACAGCTGTCTACAATATGGCGGATGTCACCTTGGATGATGTCAACATCCATGTAGTCGGAATCGTGACTGAAAAAGCAGCGAAACCTGATTTGAAAGATTTGTTTAATGAGGATTTCCTCAATGACTGATATTTTATTTGAATCACGTCGTGATCTACGGGAGCGTGCCTTTCAAGCTCTGATGAGTTTAGAGTATGAAGGGGATGTTGTAGAAGCGTGTCGATTTGCTTTTACTCATGACAAAGAGGAAACAGACCAGGAAGTGGAAATTCCAGCTTTTCTCCTCAATTTGGTATCGGGTGTTCGTCAATCAAAGGATGAATTGGATCAACAGATTGCCCAACACTTGAAAACTGGCTGGACCGTAGAACGCTTGACTCTAGTGGAGAAAAACATTCTTCGTTTGGGTGTGTTTGAAATGACTTCCTTTGATACACCCCAATTGGTTGCGGTGAATGAAGCAATTGAATTAGCTAAAACTTTTTCAGATGAGAAATCTGCTCGGTTTGTGAATGGTGTCTTAAGCCAATTTGTGACGGAAGCAGAATAAAAAGAAGCTACCTAAAAGGTGGCTTCTTTTTTGTGGATATTTTCTTACTCATTTACACACTTTTGCCGGGTAAAACACTAACAGGGAGAAAATAGCCTGTAGTCTTTACCTCTTTCCCCTCGATTTTCTGTAGAAGAAGATCGACCGTCAGGTGAGCAATCTCTTGTAAAGGTTGCTTGATGGTGGTTAGACGGGGGAAAAATTTTTCAATAAAGTAGGTCCCGTCGTAGCCAATGACTTTGAGGTCTTCTGGAATTGAAATGCCGAGTTCATCAGCAATTTTCATCACCAAAATCGCCGTTAGATCGTCAGATGCAAAGATAGCATCAGGTTTTTGCTGGGTCAAGATAGACTTGATTTCCATTTCTTTGCGAATGGGGGAATAATCACTAGAAACATTAATGATTTGTGCTCCTGGCAGTACCGAAGCAAACCCTGCATGGCGAAGACCTGTTGGGGAATTGGAGTTATCATTCCCCGTAATCATGATAATTTTCTTTGCACCTGTCTTGGCAAGGGTTTCCGCAGCAAGGACGCCACCGGCGTAGTTATCCGAGGAGACGACAGGGATCTCAGGTGATAGGTTTCGGTCAAAAGCGATGATAGGAGCTGTAACTCGGTTATAATCTTCAATTCCCAGATTATGACTACCAGAAATAATACCATCTACTTGATTGGCTTCTAGCATTTCAATGTATTCACGTTCTTTTTCAGAATCATGCTCGCTATTACAAATAATGGTTTTATACCCATGTTTGAACAGTTCTTCTTCCAATTTATCGATTAATTCTGCATAGAAGACATGACTGATTTTTGGGAAGATTAAGCCGATTAATTTGGCTGATTTTCCTTGTAGGCTCCGAGCGATTGTATTAGGCTTGTAGCCCAACTCCCTCATGGCCTCTTTGACTTTTGAGATAGTTTTTTCAGATAAATAGCCCTTTTTATTGATGACTCGTGAAACTGTCGTAGGGCTGACGCCAGCTAATTTGGCGACATCAGTGAGCTTTGCGACCATAGTCTAGTTCGTAGTATGTTCCAGTAGGTGTTCCAGATTTAATCAAAATACCAGTTTGATTAGCATGCGGGAAGACGCGACCAGAGAATACTTTTTCTCCTTTGTTGATAAAAATTTCAAAAATAGAATGATCGATGAAAATAGTAGCCGTTGTAGCTTGGTTTTCGATCGGGCAAGTACGAGTGGTCCCAAACTCTTGGGCATATTGTTCACCAGCTTGGCTACGATCAACAATGACTTGACCATTTGCAATATCGAAAGTAATAGAAAGACCTTTTCCTTCTTTATCTGCTAGGAGAACAATCTCACTTTTGCTATTCGCTTCAAAGGCTAATTCTAACTCGTAACAATTGTTGGTAACCTCTTTGTTACGAAACTCGGATGAAGAGGAGCGGAGCTCTTTTATAGCTTCAACTGGATATTGATAAAGTTTACCGTCCTTAATACTTAGCTCTTTGACCAAAGAGAAAGCTCCTTGGTGGTCATAACGATCAGATGGATAAGCAACATCAGGTAGACCTAACCAGCTAACGGTTAAGGCTCTTCCATCAGGAGTATTGAAGCCTTGAGTTGCATAGGCTTCGAAGCCGTAGTCCAAGTTTTGCAATTCAGATACGTCAACTAAACGAGCCTGTTCAGGATCAAAAGAAGCCCCAATCTTATACATATTTGGGTAGATATTGTCGTAGTCGAGGACCGCTTTGTCCAAACCTTGAGGGCAATAAAGAAGGATAGGTTGCTCGCCGACGAAGACCAAGTTAGGACATTCCATCATATAAGCTGTACGATCATTGTTGAAATCAAGATCTCCTACTTCAACCCAGTTGGTATAATCGTTATTCACTGCTTTGTAAAGACGAACGAATCCTTTTTTCTCAAGGTCTTGACCACCGACAATGGCGTAGTATTGGCCTTTGAAATTAAAAATCTGTGGGTCACGGAAGTGATCAGTAGAATCAGCAGGTTGATCAATCAAGATTTTGTTGATTTTTTCAATCTTTCCTTCTTTGTCCATCAAAGCCCCGATTTGGTATGGATGGCGGATCCAGTTCTCATCTCGTACATTTCCTGTATAGAATAAGAAAAGTTTGTCATCGAATTGCATAGCTGATCCAGAATAGGCTCCATGGCTATCTAAAGGTGTGTCTGGAAAGACCTTCACTCCGGTTTCGTTAAAATGGACTAAATCGTCACTTTCGAGTTGTACCCAAGACTTCAATCCATGTGCGGCTCCAAACGGAAAGTTTTGGTAAAAGAGGATCCATTTGCCGTCAAAATAAGAGAAACCATTTGGATCATTTAAGAGACCAGATGTTGGTTCAACATGGTAGTGAGTATGCCAAGGGGATTTGGCCATATTTTCTTTAATTTGTTTCTTTTCTTCTTCGGTCCAGTCTTCATACCGTTTGTACCGAAGTTCGGTTGTCCATTCCATTTGACTCCTCCAAAATTTTTCTTACTTCCATAGTACCGATTTCTATAAAAAAAAGCAAGACTTTGGCCAAAGAATTGAGAAAAAATGTCAAACGCTTATCATAAAATATCGGAGGCAAGCCTAGTTTTGGTTTATGAAAATAAATGAAAGGATGAAAGTTTTTGAAAATTCAAAAACAAGATAGAGGTTTTTATATAGAGCATACGGGCTTTTTAGTGAATGAAAATAAGAAATCCATCTTTCAAACAATCAAAAATCGCAAATAAACACCAAAAACATTCTGCAAAACGGTTGACATATTCTTAATACGTGGTACAATTAAGAGCGTAGAGATGGTTTAACCGTTTTCAAAACAATAAAAAAATAAGGAGATTTTTGCAAATGTCAAATACAGAAATTGCAAAAAAAGTCATCGATGCAATCGGTGGAGTTGAGAACGTTAGCAGTGTTGCTCACTGTGCGACTCGTCTTCGCGTGATGGTTAAAGATGAATCAAAAATCAACAAAGATGTTGTTGAGAACATTGAAAAAGTACAGGGAGCTTTCTTTAACTCAGGTCAATACCAAATCATCTTTGGTACTGGTACTGTAAATAAGATCTACGATGAAGTAGTAGCTCTAGGCTTGCCAACTTCTTCAAAAGATGAAATGAAAGCTGAAGCAGCGAAACAAGGAAATTGGTTCCAACGCGCAATCCGTACCTTCGGAGATGTTTTTGTCCCAATTTTGCCAGCAATCGTTGCAACTGGTTTGTTTATGGGAATTCGTGGTGCTATTGCTCAAGATCAAGTGCTGGCTTTGTTTGGTACTACAGCAGACGCATTTAAATCTACAGATTTCTATACCTATTCAACAATTTTGACAGATACTGCGTTTGCTTTCTTCCCAGCCTTGATTTCATGGTCTGCGTTCCGAGTGTTTGGAGGAAATCCTGTTCTTGGAATTGTAATTGGTTTGATGATGGTTAGTCCGACACTTCCTAATGCGTGGGTTGTAGCGGAAGATCCTTCTAAAGCAGCAACATTCTTTGGTATCTTCCATCATGTAGTTGGATTCCAGAACTCAGTTCTTCCCGCTTTCTTCGTTGGTCTAATTGGTGCAAAACTTGAAAAATGGCTCCATAAGAAAATTCCAGATGTCTTAGATTTGTTATTGGTTCCATTATTTACATTAACAATCATGTCATTCCTCGCTTTGTTTATTATTGGACCATTCTTCCACAGCATCGAGGAACATGTACTGAATGCAACTAAGTTTATTTTAAATTTACCATTCGGCCTTGCAGGTCTTCTTATCGGTGGGGTTCATCAGTTGATTGTCGTTACTGGTGTCCATCATATTTTTAACCTTCTTGAATCGCAATTAATTACTTCGGATAAAAAAGATCCATTTAATGCAATTATTACAGCTGCTATGACTGCACAAGCTGGTGCGACTTTAGCGGTGGCAGTGAAATCAAAATCTCAAAAAGTGAAAGCTTTAGCATTTCCTGCAACTATTTCTGCCTTATTAGGTATTACTGAGCCTGCAATCTTTGGTGTGAACTTGCGTTATGTGAAACCATTCATTATTGCCTTGGGAGCAGGTGCTGTAGGTGGTTGGATTGCATCTATGTTAAACCTTGCTGGTACAGGATTTGGTATTACAATTATTCCAGGAACACTTCTCTATCTAAATGGTCAATTATTGAAATATGTATTTATGGTTGTATTTACAACTGCACTAAGTTTCGGTTTGACATATATGTTTGGTTATGAAGATGAAGCTTCATCAGTTCCTGTAGAGGACGAAGAAGCTGGTGCAATTATTGAAGAAGAAACAACTGGAACTGTTCCAGCATCTCTTCAAGATGAAACAATTATCTCTCCTATCGTTGGTACTGCTGTGGAACTTTCAAGAGTGGATGATCCAGTATTCTCAAGCGGTGCGATGGGTCAAGGGATTGCAGTGAAGCCAACTGAAGGTGTTGTATATGCTCCGGCAGATGCTGAAGTAACCATTGCTTTTGCGACTGGTCATGCGTTTGGCTTGAAAACAGCCAATGGTGCTGAAGTTTTGATCCACGTTGGGATTGATACAGTTTCAATGAACGGGGAAGGATTTGATCAGAAAGTTGCTCAAGGCGATAAGGTCAAAGCTGGCGATGTTCTTGGAACATTTGATTCTGCTAAAATTGCGGCAGCTGGTCTTGATGATACAACAATGGTCATCGTCACAAACACAGCTGACTATGCTTCAGTAACTCCGGTAGCTACTGGTGCAGTTGCTAAAGGTGATGCGATTATTGAGATAACAGCATAATTTAATACATGATTGTTCAAGGGCTGGCTAGGAATTCTTCCAGTCCTTGAATTGTATATGAGATAAGAAAGAGTAAGATTAACTTCTATTCCTAAAAATGAGTAGTTTTTTCTTTAAGGAATAGAAGTGAAGAGCTTGCTGTTGTGATATAATAGAAAAAAAGAGAATTGAAGAAGAGGTTTGATATGACTAAATTATATGGAAGTCTTGAAGCAGGTGGAACAAAGTTTGTTTGTGCTGTAGGTGACGAAAATTATAACGTCATTGAGAAAACACAGTTTCCAACTACTACCCCTATAGAAACCCTTGATAAATGTATTGAATTTTTCTCTAAGTTTGAAAATCTTGCAGGTTTAGCCATTGGTTCTTTTGGCCCGATTGATATTGATAAGAATTCAAAGACCTATGGATTCATTACAACAACTCCCAAACCACATTGGGCAAATGTAGATGTGGTGGGAGCTTTCCGTCGATCCTTGAATGTACCGATTTACTTTACAACTGACGTAAATAGCTCAGCTTATGGTGAGGTTGTTGCTCGTAATAATGCGGGTGCGCGGATCGAAAATCTAGTCTACTACACAATTGGTACAGGGATTGGTGCAGGTGTCATCCAGCGTGGTGAATTCATTGGTGGAGTGGGACATCCTGAGATGGGGCACTACTATGTTGCTAAACACCCAATGGATGTTGAAAAAGAATTTAATGGAGTTTGTCCATTCCACAGAGGCTGTTTAGAAGGTCTTGCGGCTGGCCCAAGCTTGGAA
>CADFQU010000033.1 GCA_902836505.1 Streptococcaceae bacterium | reverse complement strand
TCTTGCTCGACAATCCAAAGACAATTGAGAGGCTAGGACTTTTGTCCCAGCCTCTCTTCAGCTATTTTATTGCTTGGTCAGAACGATCGTATCCTGATCATCCAACTCGTTGTCCGCTTCTTTCAAGGTCAATTGTTGCCCCTCCAGTTGATAACGGTAACCATCATCTCCGATAAAAATGATCTGGTTGGCAGCATCTAGCTTGACCTGTTTCAGCTCTTGCTCTCCATCTGCCTCGACAGCCGTCCAAGTCCCTGAATCACCAGCGATGACGAGCGTCACTTGATCGCTTTCATCCATTCCCATATAGGTTCCGTCCAGACCTGCTTGGTTCACCTGCGGACTGGTCGTTGTCTGTTGAGAAGAAGTTGCCGTTGTTGTCTTCGCACTTGATGAAGTGTTCGTTTGCGATGGTGTTTGCTGGTTTGAACACGCTCCAAGTAGGAGGACTGTAGCTGTTGCTAATAAAGCAGTCACATTCTTTGCCATGGATGGTCTCCTTTCGCGCCAACTTTTTTCAACGGACTTCCCGTTCATTTGTGGCTCACCTTTAGTATACGATAGAGGTAGTTTTCGGTCAATCTTTATGACTGGCTGATGAGGGTTACTGCCTATAAAGGATTCTTTCCTTGCTCTAGTAGATAAGCGCGTACTTCTGAAATGAAGTAGAGAGAGCCAGTGACAAATAGCACCTCTTCCCTATCTTGTCGGCTATAAAAATCCTGTAAGTAATCTCTGAAATCAGCTACATAAGGATATCCTAAGCCATCCGCCTCTTGGACAACTTCCCCATAAGCAAAGGTCGTCACCGTTAAGTCCGCCTCCGGCAAGTCTCTTGAAAAGATCTCCAACATCCCTTGGTAATCCTTGCGCTTTAAGGCTCCAAAGAGGATCTTCACGCGCTTATCTGAAAAGGTGCGGGCATATTCGACTAAGCGATGGATGGCATGGGGGTTATGAGCGCCATCTAGATAGACGCCTTGGTCAAAATTCTCCAGACGCCCCGGCCAGCTAGTCGCCTGCAAAGCCTCCCGAACACCGTTTTCATCGACTGCCAGACCCCTCTGCTCCATAAAAAGGAGAAAGGCTTCGAGAGCAACCGCCGCATTCTCTTCCTGATAAGCTCCATTGAGCCCAATTTTTAGTGAATCAAACCGATGATGCGCATCTTGGAAGACGCCCTTCACTAGTTGGAAATCATCTCCATAGCGAGCCAGCGGACAGCCTGTTTCCTGGGCCTTTTCTGTGCAGACTTGCTCAGCCTCTTTAGCCAGTGGACCGATAACAGCCGGCTTCCCAGCTTTAAAGATCCCAGCTTTTTGAGTAGCAATGGCCTCTAGGCTTCCTCCCAAGGTCTCCTGGTGATCCAGCCCTACTGAGGTGATCACTGCCACCTCTCCTGTAATGACATTGGTCGTATCGAGGAGGCCTCCAATCCCAACCTCAATCAAGGCCAAGTCTACTTCTTGCTCATGAAAATACAAAAAGGCCAAGAGGGTGACAATCTCAAAGTAGGAGAGTTGGTCGTGAGTCTCGAGAAGCTGAGACTCCATCTCTTGGATTCTCTGACCCAAGCGAATCAGATCCTGATCCGAAATTGGTTGCCCATTGATACAAATCCGATCATGCATACTAACGATATGCGGAGAAGTAAAGGTACCTACTTTCAGACCATGTTGTTGGAATAGCTGGCGCATAAAAGCAATGGTTGAACCCTTCCCGTTGGTCCCCGTCACATGGATCATCGGAACAGCTTCATGAGGGGCACCTAAGAGCTTTACAGCCTGTTGCATCCGCCCCAAGCCTGAACGAAAATTGAGTCCAATTCGACTATTCATCCATTCTTCAATTTGATTCATTTCTTTCTCCTAAAAGAAAAGAGCGATCAAGCCTTGTTGCTGGCTCACGCTCCCCTATTTCTTTGGTTTCTTATTTCAGTTCCAATATTTTTAGAAGCTGAGCTAAAAACATCCACTCTATTTACCAACTCTTTCCAATCTCTTGGAGTTGGAGTGATACAGTCTCCCAGATTTACTTGCGGTCTGCATTTCCAACGCAAGGGTAAAAATGTCCCCCGGACGTTCCAACTCTTTCTAGTTTCTAGGAGTTGAGGTGATACAGTCTCCCAGACTGTATCACTCCTCCATAAAGCTGTTGAAGACTTCTTCAATCATGTTCCATTCATCATCTGAATCTTCTGGGATTGGTTGAAGGTCGCCTTCTGTTCCGTCTTCGTTTTCAGTAAATGAGTATGCTTGGATTTCTACTTCACCATTTTCATCTTCTTCTGCATTTGCAGGAATCAAAAGAACATAGTTTTTACCAAACTCTTCTTTTCCATCAATGGTCAAAAGGATTTCAAACAAGGTTTCGTTTCCTTGCTCATCTACCAATGTAATCAATTCGCGTTCGTCATGGTTGTGGTCATGATCATGATTGTGTGCCATCTTATTTCCTCTTTTTTCTAAAATTTTCGATCTAAATAATTTTGCAAAATCAACTGGGCAGCCAATTTATCAATTACTTTTTTTCGCTTATTTCGGCTGATATCTGCTTGTTCAATCAGCATTCGCTCTGCGGCAACGGTCGTCAAACGCTCGTCTTGATACTCAACGGGCAAGTTGAATAACTCTTCAAGGCGTTTTCCATAAGCTTGACTCGCTTCCACTCGAGGACCGCTTGTGTTGTTCATATTTTTCGGCAAACCAACGACAAAGCGATCAACCCGGTATTCCTTCACCAGTTCAGAGAGACGGTCAAAACCAAACTCCCCTTTCTCCTCATCAATCTGAATAATCTCCAGACCTTGAGCAGTAAAACCTAATGGATCACTGATGGCTACTCCGACTGTCTTCGAGCCAACGTCTAGTCCCATAATTCTCATTAGAGATCGATCCCTTGCCCTTTCAAGTAGTAACGAACCAATTCTTCAACAATTTCATCTCGTTCGTACTTACGAATTTGGTTGCGAGCGTTGTTATAACGAGGTACATAAGCAGGATCACCACTGAGTACATAACCAACGATTTGATTGATTGGATTGTAGCCCTTCTCATCCAAAGATAAGTAGACATCCTTTAATGTATCACTAATTTCTTTACGGTTTGAATCGTCAAGATTAAAACGTACTGTTTCGTCTGTAAATCCCACAATACCACCCTCTTTCTTTATATTCATACTATTATATCATAATTTCCATACTTTCTCAAACGAAAATTATTGATTTTACGGGCTTTCTTGGACTTTTTATCACTTGTTTTTGAAAGCAATCTGCTACATTTTTTCAATGACTTTATTTGACTTCTTTAAAGCCATTCTTTTCCAAGTTTTTGATGAAGAGCGTTGGAGAGTAGGTCTTGATCATTTTGCAAATTTCTCCCAAGTCTTCGCTGTTTTTAATGTCATCGAAGTCTACTTTATCAGGGTCAATCTCAATCTCAGAGACCATTGCTTCACCTGTCCAATCTGATGTCACGGTGATTCCATCGTAGTCTCTCAATTCATCAATGCCACCTTCGCCTTCGTAACCCTCGATCAAGGCTTGCTTGGCACCTTCTTTATCATCCTCAGCATCGATCAACTTCTTGACTTCATCTTTGAATTCTTCCGACACATGAGTCGCTAGTTTGATGGAAACTTTTTTGTATTTCTTTCCTTGGTAGGATACGGTCACTGTAATTTCCTGTTTGGCTACCTCGTCAGCTTCGTTGACATCTCTGTTAATCTTAAAGGTCCGAGTGACGACGCTATCTTTCGATAAGGACTTGCCCCCTTTTGATTGAGAATTCCCACAACCTGCCAAGATAAGCAATCCAGCAACGACTAGTAATAGAAATTTTTTCATGTTATTTCTCCTTATTCTTCTTTTGCTCCATTACGGAGTAGATTATTCATATATTCTGTTGGTGTCAACTTCAACAAATCTGCAATATTAGCCGATTTGAAATACTCTAACTCCACCGCTTTTTTAGTATCCAACTGGGTGAAATCATAGGTGATGACCGTTTGGTATTCATTCTCATTTGGTACGGTCAGTTCAATGGTAAAGCCTGGAAGAGTCCGCGCCTGTTGAAGTTGTTCATCCTTGTCCATCGACTCCACCATCAATCGTTGGGCTTCTTCGAGGCCAACTTCTTGAATGGCATTTTTCAATTCATCACTGGCAGGAGTGGTATTTGTCATGACCAATTTTTGTAATTGTTCCCCTTGATAGGTGATGGTCTGCTCTTGGCGAATACCTTTCTCATCTGTTGGAAGGACAAAGTGTTTAGTAAAGACTTGCTGTTCTTCTGCCTTCTCTAACAAATTTCGATTTTCTTTATTGAACGATTCAATTTTAGCACTGTTGGATTTTTGAACACTGGAAGAATCGGTTTTCCCATGTTTCTTCTGTCCACAAGCTGTCAGCGTCAGGAGTAAGACTCCTAGACAAATAAGCTTCTTTTTCATGTTTTCTCCTTTGATAAGCTTCTATAAAAGGGATTTTCCCCACAGAAGTATTGTACCATAGAATCCTCCGCAAAAACATTCTTACAACCATTTTTTGTGGATTCTTTAGCCAAACACAAAAGAAAAAGTCGAGATGCTACTATCTCGACTCTTCTCAGTAGCTAAACGATTGGCTACTTGTTTCTTATAGGGCTGCTCTTAAGCGAGCCTCCGCATTTTCAACATTTCGTACAGAACGTGGTAAAAAGGCCCGAATATCATCTTCCTTATAACCAACTTGAAGTCGCTTGTTATCCACTAGGATAGGGCTTTTCAAGATTCGTGGTGTTTCTAAGATGATATCGATGACTTCATTCATACTGAGGTCTTCAATATCGACACCTAAATTCTTAGCGTATCGGTTTTTTGAAGAAACGATACTTGCAATGCCATTTTCTGTTTTGGTCAAAATATCGAGTAATTCTTCTTTTGTAATTCCTTCTTTACCAAGGTTTTGTTCTTTATAGATCAACTGATGAGCATTTAGCCAAGTTTTGGCTTTTTTACAACTCGTGCAACTTGAAACTGTGTAAATTTTAATCATGCATGCACTCCTTTCGCCACACGATAATAACATTGTAGTATATTATACCATAAAAACCATCAGTCTTTCGACCTATTTTGAAAAAAATTACTCTTCAATCTCAATGGCATCATCAAGATCTAGTGTTACTTCTTCAACAAGTGGGCTTTCAGCTACTTCATCTTGTGCAACTACAGCAGTGTCATCATCGATCAAGCCGAAGCGCACGCGCACTTGGTGATCAATCTCATCAAAAATTTCTGGATGGTCTGCCAAGTACTTTTTAGCATTTTCAGAACCTTGGCCAATCTTCTCGCCGTTATAAGAATACCAAGCGCCAGCTTTTTGGATAATATCCAAGTCTGTTGCAATCTTCACCAATTCACCCGTACGCGAAATTCCTTCTCCGTACATGATTTCAACCATGGCTTCTTTGAACGGTGGAGCCACCTTGTTCTTCACAACCTTGATCTTGGTTTCCTTACCAACGTTGGTATCTTTTTGATCCCCAGTACCCTTGATTTGAGTATTTCCACGAACATCTAGACGAACAGAAGCGTAGAATTTAAGGGCACGACCACCAGGTGTGGTTTCAGGATTTCCAAACATAACCCCAACTTTTTCACGCAATTGGTTGATAAAGATAGCAATGGTCTTGGTCTTGTTGATCGAAGCTCCGAGCTTGCGCATAGCCTGGCTCATCATCCGCGCTTGCAAACCAACGTGGCTGTCACCAATATCTCCATCGATTTCTGCGCGTGGAACCAAGGCGGCGACAGAGTCGATCACGACCAAGTCAACGGCACCTGAGTCGATCAATTTACCCGCGATTTCAAGTCCTTGTTCCCCCGAGTCTGGTTGAGACAAGAGGAGTTCATCAATATTGACCCCAAGAGCTGCTGCATAAGATGGATCCAAGGCATGCTCGGCATCGATAAAAGCAGCAATACCTCCTTCTTTCTGTGCTTGCGCTACTGCATGGAGGGCAACGGTTGTTTTACCTGATGATTCTGGACCATAGATTTCAATGATCCGACCTTTTGGATAACCACCAGCACCCAAGGCAATATCAAGAGCCAATGAACCAGAGCTCATGACTTGTACTTTTTGTTCTGCGCGTTCGCCCAGACGCATGATGGATCCTTTACCAAAGTCTTTTTCGATCAACTTTAGGGCATCGTTGAGCGCTTTTTCACGCTCATCTCCAAATTTCTTAGAGATATCATCTAATTTTTTCTGTTTTTTCGCCATTCTTTTCTCCTATATTCAAAGCGTAATGCTATACAAGCTTCTTATCATTATAGCAAATTTTCATCTAATAATACAGTCCGGCGTACCAGATTAAAGGCATGGAGGACTGCAACTTTCCGAACATCCATACGACTCCGGCCAGCGATATTGACCTTGATCGATTGGACTCCTTTAGGACCTGCAATACCAATAAAAACGGTCCCTGCTGGGTGGCCTTCTAGACTGTCTGGACCAGCAACACCTGTCAGACTGACTCCATAGTCAGCCCCTGTTAAGAGACGGGCTTGCGCTGCCATCCGCTCAGCTGTATGGGCAGAAACCACTCCATGTTCTCGTAACTCGGCTAGGGGGATTTGGAGCATTTTGCTCTTCTCCTCTATGCTGTAGGTGACGAAACCTCCTGGTAAGACTGCTGAGGCTCCTGAGAAATTAGCCAGAGTCGACTGGAACATCCCGGCCGTCAAGCTCTCTGCTGCTGTCAGGGTCAAGCCACTCTCGCGCAAGAGTTCAAAAGCAACCTTGGCTAGGGAATTTTCATCTCCATAGCCATAGAAAAGCTGGCTCAAGGCTTGACCATCCAAGGTCTCATGCTGGAGAATCACTTGTTCCAATTGATCCAATTTCTGATCAGCCTGCTCTTGTGACGTAGCCTTGGTCGACAAGCGCAAGGTGACTTCTCCGGTCTTTGCATAAGGAGCCACCGTCGGGTCAGTCTGGCCATCAATCACACCGGCTAGAACGGTTACCAGCTGGCTTTCCCCAATCCCGAAGAAGCGCAAGACGCGTGAATAGAGCTTCTCGCCTGTGGCTAAAAGGGGCACTAACTCATCCGTAACCATGGGTTTCAATTCACTCGGAGGGCCAGGCAAGACCACATAGCTAATGCCCTCTACTTCGATCAGACCTCCCACTGCCAAACCGGTTAGGTTTTGGAGGGGCTTAGAACCCGTTACTATTTGCGCTTGTCTTAGATTGTTGGGCGTTCGGACATGGTCTGGCCGACTGGCAAAGAAGCGATCCAACTTGGCCATGGCTTCGGGATCAAATGTCAAGTCTCTATCCAAGAACTGGGCTAGGGTCTGCTTGGTCAGATCGTCTTCGGTCGGTCCGAGACCTCCTGTGAGGATGATGAGATCACTTCGATCACGCGCAATCCCAAGAACAGACAAGAGACGATCAGCATTATCTCCAACTGCAGTTTGAAAATAAACGTCGATCCCTAGGCCGGCCAACTTTTCTGATAAGAATTGCGCATTGGTATTGACAATCTGTCCTGTGAGAATTTCGGTTCCCACTGCAATGATCTCTGCTTTCATAACGCCTCCACTTATACTATTCGTAATTTTTCTTCATTGTAACACAATTTCCTAAATAATTTTAAAAACAGATTGAAGAAAAAGTTCATTTTAGGTAACTTTCTTCAATCTTTTTCTTTTAGAGTATTATAAAGTAAAGAACTCTTATAAATTCCGTTACATCAATATTCCTAAGAGATTCAACTACGTGGTAACCAACTTCTAAAAGGGCTTGCCTATATTCTGAAGTAAGCACATCGAGCGGTTATTTTTCTATTGCTTTATTGAAATAAAATCGTATCTCTAACGCTATTCCTTATATTTTTCTATCATTTTTTATGATACAATAGCATCAATTTATTTATAGGAGGATAATATATGACTTCTACAATTGGTATTATAAGTTTATCTAGTGGGACTATGGGTGAAGACTTTGTCAAGCACGAAGTGGACTTGGGTATTCAACGTCTCAAGGACC
>CADFQU010000032.1 GCA_902836505.1 Streptococcaceae bacterium | reverse complement strand
ATCCTCCATAATTTTTTTCAATTAATAAGCTAATTTATTGGCCTATATTTTAAACCTTATATATTCTATCAGATTAATTTAAAATATCAAAGCGAAATGACTCAAAAAACTAATCATTTTTTAAATTTTTGATGATATTACTAACCGGTAGATTTAAAAAATAGGAAGTAGAATTCATTTTTATGAAAAAATCATAACTTTCTTCCTATATATATTGTGTTTGTAAGTAGCATTTCTAAATTGCCAAATCAAACTTCAACTGAGGTTTGACAGGATCATAGTCCTCCAGTACAAAATCCTCAGCTTTAATCTCAAAGAAATTGGTGCCATCTGGTACGTTCAATACCAAACGCGGCTGGCAAACAGAGGGCTCTCGCCGGAGCAGTTCCTCCGCCTGTTCAAATTGGTTATCATAGATGTGGAGGTTGTTAATAAAGTAAAAGAACTTGCCAACCTTCCAGCCAAAGTGCTTGGCAATCATCATTTGAAGCGCTACATACTGCATGGCATTGATATGGTGCGCCACCAACATGTCATTCGAACGTTGAGTCAAGGTCGCATCCAGATAGATTTCTCCATCGACACGACGTACATCAAACATGGTTTGAAAAGCACAAGGTAAGAGTCCTTCGCTCTCCTCAAAGGCTTGGTAGTCCCAGAGAGAAATGATATTGCGACGATTCCAGGGATTGGCTTCCAGCTGTTTGAGAATTTTGTTGATGATGTCGTGCTTTTTAACGACCGCACCATAACGCTCTCCAATTGTACCCGTATCTCCTACTTCCCAGTCATTCCAGTAATGAACTTGGTACTTGTCGTTTAGGAGTTCCAGACTATTGGACTGGTCTTGGTAGATCCAGAGCAACTCTTTGATGGCTGACTTGATGGCGATAGGACGAAGAGTCGTAATAGGGAACTCGCCCTTGGCAAGATCAAACTCCATAAAAGCACCTGTGATGTACTTGGAATTGGCAGTTGTGCCATCCTTGTACTTAGGCCGAGCTTGCTCAGACCAGACGCCTTCTTCCATAATTCTTCGAATATTTTCTTTAAAAAGGATATCTGCTTTTGTCATTAAACCTCCTTAGATACTTTAATACCTACATTATAACACAGGACAAATAAAAAGAGTTCTAAATAATTCAATTTAAAACTCTTTCTGTATGATTCTATTGTAGGACAAGTGATGCAGCACCAATCACACCTGCATCATTTCCAAGATTAGCAAGCACCAGTTGGGTTGATGTACGAACTTGTGGGAAGGTATTTTCATCAAAGACCTTTTGAACCCCATCCAAGAGGAATTGACCGGCTGCTGATACACCACCACCAATGACAATGTTGGCTGGGTTCAAAACACTAGCGATGTTGGCACAAGCAATACCCAAGTATTGAGAAAAATGACGGTAGACAATCAAGGCCAACTCATCTCCATCTTTAGCCAAATCAAAGACTGTCTTAGCTGTAACTTCTTCGCCATCATCAATGAGACGTTTCAAGGTCGCATCTCCTGCATATTCATCTGCATAGCGACGAGTCAAATTAACAATACCAGTTGCTGAAGCTACTGTTTCCAAGCAACCTTTCTTACCACATGTACAATCAAATGGTCGATCGAAGTCTACTGTGATATGACCAAGCTCACCAGCTACGCCGCCAGCACCATGCAAGAGTTTTCCTTCCGCCACGATACCGCCACCGACACCTGTACCAAGTGTCATGAAGACGACATCTGGTTGGTTTTCGCCAGCACCTTTCCAACGTTCACCAAGAGCAGCAACGTTGGCGTCATTATCGATGAAGAAAGGAATGCCCAAGGCGGACTCAATATCTTTCTTGATTGGCTGAAGAGTCTTCCAGTTAAGGTTATAGGCCCCGATGACTGTTCCTTCGAAGCGATCAACTGCACCAGGGGAACCCATCCCAATCCCAACAAAATCTTCTGCAGATAAGTTTAACAATTCCAAGCGGTGTTGGATAGAAGCGATGATATCAGGAACGATGTGGCTTCCTTCGTCGAGGATATTGGTCTTGATAGACCACTTCTCTTGAATTTCTCCTTCTTGCGTCAAAATGGCAAATTTGACAGATGTTCCACCTAAGTCAATACCAATAATTTTTTTGGACATTTTATACTCCTTTGTTCCTATTCTCTTCATACTAGTATACCAAAATGTGAAAAGGGTTTCAATCATTTTTCAAGAATTCTCTCAATTTCATTTGCAAAAAAAGAACCTGTCTGCAAAAACACAGACAGGATTTCATTACTCTTCGTTATGAAGTTTTAAAAAGAGTCTCAAGGATTGTACGCCAATGACGAAGAAGAACAATCCCAAAATATGTAATAAGAAGATACTAATGGATAAAGGACTGACGATGAGAAACAATCCTGTAAACAGTTGAATAAGCCCCCAAAAAGTAAACTTCTTGGATAATTCTTCCGATCGTTTGGAAAGATAGTGAGCCTTCCGTAAACTTAAGGCAGACTTATATAAGAGCCAAATTCCAAGTGTCATCGGAAAGACAATAGGCAAGGTCTTGTAGCCATAGAGCAAAAGATAGACTGCAAAGACCAGTGAAACCGCACTTTGGAACAAATAGGGATCTGACAAGGTCGCTTGGGTTCGTAGACGGTAGTAACGTGACAAACGCGAAACTGAAATCAAGAAAAAGCCCAGTGAAATCAACCAGCTAAAGGTGGCAATCTTTTCGATTGGATTTACAAAGAGAATAAATCCAATGCCACAAAATAAAAATGATGACAATAATAGACTGTATTTACTAATATGCTGCATTCTGCCTCCTTTAGTTTTCTGCCAACTCACTCAAGTACTCATACCGTTCATACTTGGCTAAGAGTTGCTCATTTTCTTCATCCATCTGACGTTGAAGACTGGCCAACTTCCCGAAGTCTGAACCATTCTCATTCATCTCAGCCTCGATAGTTGCAATCTTGTTTTCAATCGCTTCAATCTCACTCTCAATGGTCGCCCACTCCTGCTTTTCCTGGTAGCTCATCCGTTTCTTTTCTTCCCGGATCTTGACTACCTTTTCTTTTTCTGGCTTACTGCTTTCTGCAACCATTTCTAGCTCAAACTTTTTCTCATCTAGGTAATCCGTATAATTTCCAAAGAATTCGCGGATACCACCATTTTCAAAAGCTAGAATCTTAGAAGCGACCTTGTCTAGAAAATAGCGATCATGACTAACCGTGATGACTGGTCCACCAAAGCCTTGTAGAAAGTTCTCTAACACTGTCAAAGTCGCGATATCCAAATCATTAGTCGGTTCGTCCAAGAGCAAGACATTTGGTTTTTCGATGAGAAGTTTCAAGAGATAAAGACGCTTCTTCTCCCCACCAGAAAGTTTCTCAATCAAGGTGCCATGGGTCGAACGCGGAAAGAGGAATTGTTCCAGTAGCTCCGCAATCGATGTAGATCCTGCACTAGTCTTGACTTCTTCTGCTACTTCTTGCAGGAAGTTAATCATCCGCTTACTTTCATCTAAACCTTCAATCTGCTGCGAGAAGTAAGCAATTCGCACCGTTTCTCCGATAACAACCTTCCCAGCAGTCGGTTGGAGTTTCCCGGCAATGAGATTGAGTAGGGTCGATTTCCCAACACCATTATCTCCCACAATTCCAATCCGATCCTTGTTTTGAACCAATAGGTTAAACTGCTGCAGAATCAGGTTCTGGTCATAGGCGAAATCGACATCTTGAAATTCAATGACTTTCTTACCAATCCGACTAGTTTCAAAGGACATTTCCAGATCTGTTTCTGTAGTCTGGTGGGATAGATCCTTCTTGAGGTCGTGGAAGCGATTGATCCGCGCCTGTTGCTTAGTAGCACGCGCCTGCGGTTGCCGACGCATCCAGGTCAATTCTTGCTTATAGAGCTGCTGCTTCTTGTGAAGAAGAGCCGCATCTCGTTCGTCCTGCTCAGCTTTTAAGCGGACATAATCCTGGTAGTTTCCTTGGTATTCAACTAGACCGCCACGATCCAGTTCGAAAATACGAGTCGAAATATTGTCCAAGAAATAACGGTCATGAGTGATGAAAAGAACGGTTTTCTTAGAGTTCTTCAAGAAATTGGTCAACCATTCGATGGTATCAATATCCAGATGGTTGGTTGGCTCATCTAAAAGCAATAAATCATGGTCTCCCAAGAGAACCTGTGCTAGCTGAACACGGCGACGCAGGCCACCAGACAAACTACCAACCTTAGCAGATAGATCCTGAATCCCCAGTTTAGTTAAAACTGTTTTGACCTGGCTTTCGATCTCCCATGCATTGAGAGAATCCATCTCCGCCATGACTTTTTCCAGTTTCACTTGCTGACTTTCATCGTACTGGCTCATCAACAGTTCATACTGACGAATCAATTGGAGTTCTTTCACATCTTCTGACAAAACTGTATCAAGGACCGTCTTGCTATCATCAAATTGAGGTTCTTGGGTCAGATAACCAATCTTATAATCATTCTTTACAGAAAAAGGAGAACGATCTCCGTCATAGCCTGAACGACCAGACAAAACATCTAAGAGAGTTGTTTTCCCTGTCCCATTAACCCCGATTAGGCCTATCCGATCCAACTCATGAATGATAAACGAAATATCCTTAAAGACCGTTTTGTCCCCAACGGACTTGGTTAGTTTTTCAACAATAAAATTGCTCATGCTTCCCCCTTCTTGACTTCAAGATAGCGACTCAAAAAATCTCCAATGGCTTGTTTGTCGTTCTCTAATTCGCCATCTACAATAGCACATTCAATAGCAGAAAGCACTTGTCCTAGAGCTGGACCTGGTTTTAGGCCGTATTCCTTGATCAACATCCCACCATTGACTACAATTTCATGCTTATCATGAATAGCTAGAGAATCATACAATTCCTCAATGACTTGGAAATCTACAGGCAATCCATGAGCCTGACGTAATTCTTCCGCTGATAAGAGCAGAGACTTTTCATAGCGGTAGACATCCCGACGATTTAAACTAGCTTTTTCTCGTAAGCGGTAGATTTCAACCAACTGCTCCACCTTCTTAGCGAAGTCACGAGATGTTTTCCATTTCTTGAAAAAAGCAGAAACCTTATTCTCATCTAAGGTCAAGAGTAAGGCAGCCCATGCTTGCTCTGAACTCGTAAAGTTATAGTCCATCTTCAGTTGGAAAAGTTTCTCTAGTGACGAACGACCATTCTGTAAGAGAGGAAGATACTGATAGCTATGACTAGCAATCAGACCTTCTAAGCCCTTGCGCCAATAAGGGGCTAAGAGGAGCTTATCTAACTCAATAAAGACTCGCTCGACAGAGATCTTTTCTAGCAAGGGGGCGCAATTTGTCATAGCTTTAAAGGTCTCTTCTTCTAGATCAAAGCCAAGACTGGCTTGAAAACGAAATCCACGCATGATCCGAAGAGCATCCTCGTTAAAGCGTTCTGTCGCCACTCCAACAGCTCTTAAAATTCGATTCTCCAAATCTTCCAGCCCCTTGAACAGATCAATGATTTCCCCTTCTTCACTCAAAGCAAAGGCGTTGACAGTAAAATCACGGCGCTTAAGATCTTCTTCTAAGGAACGAACAAAATTTACCGCACTTGGTCGTCGAAAATCGACATAAACATCCTCTGTTCGAAAGGTCGTGATCTCATATTCTTGATGATTTTCAAGAACTAAGACAGTCCCGTGTTCAATCCCGACATCAATGGTCCGCTCAAAAATAGCCTTGGTCTCTTCTGGGTAAGAGGAGGAAGCGATATCGACATCGTGGATGGAACGACCTAAAATGGCATCCCGTACAGAGCCACCGACAAAATAAGCTTCATATCCAGCTTTTCGAATCTTTTCTAATATTGGCAAAGCCTCCTGAAATTCAGAAGGCAGTTTTTTTAATCTCATAATAGATGTTCTAAACCATAGACAAGCTCATGACGCTTGACTACTTCTTTTACTCCTAGATTAACCCCTGTCATGAAGGACACCCGATCGTAGGAATCGTGGCGTAAGGTCAATCCTTCTCCTTGACTACCGAAAATCACTTCTTGATGGGCTACCAGACCAGGCAAGCGCACCGAATGAATATGCATGCCTTGGTAGTTGGCGCCGCGAGCACCTGGAAGGCTTTCTTCTTCATCTGGCGCTCCCTGCTCTTGTGGTTGACGGACCTGACTAATGAGTTCAGCCGTCTTCACAGCAGTCCCACTCGGTGCATCCTTTTTCTTATCGTGGTGCAACTCGATAATCTCTACATTTGGAAAATACTTCGCTGCTTGCGCTGCAAATTGCATGAGCAAGACCGCCCCAATGGCAAAGTTTGGTGCGATGAGGCCTCCAATATTTTTCTCACGAGACAAATCAACCAAGTCAGTGATTTCTTCTGTTGTAAATCCTGTCGTCCCGACCACAGGCGCCAGCCCATGCTCCAAAGCAAAGCGGGTATGTTCATAGGCAACTTTAGGGATGGTGAAGTCAATCCACACATCCACTTCTAGCATCAAAACGCCTTCCTTGTCCTGAAAGACTGGAACACCAGCCAACTCATTCTCAGACGCATGGGGATCAATCAAGCCAACTAGTTCAAGCTCAGGATCTTCTAACACCATGTGATAAGCCGCTTGGCCCATTCTACCTTTAAAACCTGCAATCACTACTTTAATTGGCATGTTTTCTCCTTATATTTTCGGTACAAAACTAATAGCAACGCTATGATTTCCTAAGTGCGTACCAATGACACTGCCAAAGGTTGCAAATGGAATCTCACCAGCAAAACCATCTTGATGAAGAATATCGCGAAGCGTTTCCGCTTTATCCAGTGCATTCCCGTGAATGATAATGATTTGATAGTCTTTTTCCGCAGTTCCTTCTTTGACAATCTCAGCTAAGCGTTTGATTGCTTTTTTCTCAGTACGAACTTTCTCATACACTTCAATCACACCTTCCTCGTTAAAATAGAGGATCGGCTTAATGCTGAGAAGATTCCCAAGGATCGCAGCTCCATTAGAAAGACGGCCCCCTTTGACCAAATGGTTGAGATCATCTACCATGATGTAGGCAGAAGTCCCATCGATTTGCATCTGGATATTAGCTAGAATTTCATCAAATGACCGACCTTCACCTGCCCATTTGATTGCTTCTTCAGCCATCCAGCCAAGCGGAGCACTGGTGATCTTAGAATCTGGGAAAGCGATGGTCATGTCCGGGAACTCATCCTTCAAATACTGGATATTCTGATAGAAACCAGAAATACCTGAAGATAGGAAAATTCCTAAAACATGGGTATAGCCTTTTGATTCTAGTTGCGCCAAGAGTTCTTCTAATTCCGCGATACTAGGTTGACTAGTTTTTGGAAGTTCAGACGAAGATTCCATCTTTTGATAGAACTCTTCTGCTGTCAGGTTTTTACCTTCTACGTAAGATACTCCATCAATGACAACTGGAATATCTAGGACAAATAAATTATCGTGTCCTCTTGATTCATCTGAAAGATAGGCAGAAGAATCTGTGATGACTGCTAATTTCATGCATTAAAACTCCAAATTGATTCCTGGTAAATCAAGGGCGATTTCAGTAACTTCATAGGTCAAACGATTAAGCATATTTAAGCAAGGACGAGCTAGTTCTTCCACTTCTTCTTTGCTGAATTCGCTTGGCTCGTTGACTAAACGATTGTGAATGTGGTTGATTTGGGTAATGGTCCCGCTGATGACAAAGCCATCAAAGACAATCATATAGGTTAAAATAACGATTAAAGAGGTTGTCTTTAACTCTGTATCGCGTTGAATCAATTGAAAGTTGACGTCTACTTTTGTCTCGGGAGTACCATTTTCTTTTTCCCATTCAAAGTTACGAGCATCATAATGATACTGGCTGACAAATTCTTTTTCACGTTGAATATCCATACTTGTTCTCCTAAAAATAAGCGTTATGAAAATTATACCATAAATTAAATCAAGATTCTATTGCAGAACCATGACTTTTCACTCTGTTTTCTATCAAAAAAACAAGAAAGTAGAGCCCACTCAAGTACTGCGTCTTGCTCGACAATCCAAAGACAATTGAGAGGCTAGGACTTTTGTCCCA
>CADFQU010000031.1 GCA_902836505.1 Streptococcaceae bacterium | reverse complement strand
TGTTTTTTTGGAATCACAAGGGTATGGCCTGGAGTGACCTGTGAGATATCTAAAAAAGCAAGAAAATGGTCATCTTCGTAGACCTTAGAAGCAGGAATTTCTCCGGCAACAATCTTACAAAAAATACAATCCGAAACCATAAATGCACCTCAATTTCGCTAGATTTTGTTATAATATAAGAACATTATACCAGAAAGCTAAGAAAATATGTTAGAAATAAAAAATCTGACAGGAGGCTATGTCAATATCCCTGTCTTAAAAGATGTTAGTTTTGAGGTTGGCGATGGTCAATTAATTGGATTGATTGGGTTGAATGGAGCAGGGAAATCAACGACCATTAATGAAATTATAGGTCTGTTGCGTCCATATGATGGCGAAATTCGGATTGATGGTTTGACTTTAACTACTTCTCCAAGTGCTTATCGCCAAAAAATTGGTTATATTCCTGAAACACCGAGCCTTTATGAAGAGTTAACCCTGCGTGAGCATATTGAGACAGTGGCGATGGCCTATGATTTGGATCAGGAGGCGGTTTTTGCACGTGTGACTCCTCTCTTGAAGCAATTCCGACTAGAGGAAAAATTGGATTGGTTTCCTGTCCATTTTTCTAAGGGGATGAAACAAAAGGTCATGATTATTTGTGCCTTTGCTGTTGACCCAAGTTTGTTTATTGTCGACGAGCCTTTCTTAGGTTTGGATCCAGTTGCGATCTCAGATTTAATTCAATTATTGAAGGTGGAAAAAGAGAAGGGGAAATCTATTTTAATGAGTACCCATGTGCTGGATTCTGCTGAAAAAATGTGTGATGCCTTTGTCATTCTCCATAAGGGACAGGTCCGTGCTCAGGGGACTTTAGAGGAATTGCGGACAGAATTTGGAATGGTAGATGCCGATTTGAATGAAATCTACCTTGCACTAACAAAAGAGGCGGACCGATGATAGAAGTACTACAAAAGAGGAAGACGACCTTTCGCAATCAGTGCTTAAAATATTCTCGCTATGTGTTTAATGATCACTTTGTCCTTTTTCTCTTGATTTTTCTAGGTTTTTTAGCGGTTCAGTACAGTCAATTTTTGCGCTCCCTACCAGAAGATAAGAGCCTTCTCCTTATTGTACTTGCCCTAGCTCCTTTGCTTCTGCTTCCGGTTGGTTCCATCGCAACCTATTGTGAGAAGCCGGACATGATTTTTCTCCTGGTAAAAGAAGAAGAATTGGAAGGCTATTTGAAACAACAGACCTTACGAGCAACTATTTTCTGGGGGATTTTGCAAACCTTTGTGCTTGTCCTGTTTGTTCCATTGGCTTTGGCTTTAGGACTGTCTCTTGCCATTGTAGTGGTTTATTTGGCTGTTCTCTTTTTGTTGAAAGTTCTTATTTTTCAAGGGAAGGGGAAAAGATTTTATAACCAGGCGGGTCTTGATTGGGAGCGAATCGTAGAGCTTGAAAACCTGAGAAAGCAAAGTATTCTAAGATTTTTTGCCCTTTTTACAACAGTAAAAGGAATGACTAATAGCGTAAAACGGCGGGCTTATTTAGATAATCTGACAAGTATGGTTCCGAAAGTCAGTGCTAAGACCTGGAACAACCTGTATCTCCGTTCTTATCTTCGAAATGGAGACCTGTTTTCCATGAGCCTGCGTTTATTAGGACTTTCAATAGCTGTCTTTGTCTTCATCCCGCAAACGCTAGTAGCAGTGGCCGTCGCGGGGCTCTTGAATTATTTACTTGTTTTTCAATTGCTCGGACTCTACAAGGCCTTTGACTATCAATATTTAACGCGACTCTTTCCTTTGGAAAATCGTGCTAAAACACGGGGACTTCTTCAAACAGTTCAATCGGTAACTTTGTTTGTGGTTCTCGTTGAGGGAGGACTGGGATTACTGGTCTTTGAAGACAAACTTCTCGTCCTAGCCTTGCTAGCTTTCACAGCCTTTTTAGCCTATGGTTATGCACCTTTCAAGGTGAGACGATTAGTTGACGAAATGCCTTAAAATTAGTAAAATAGATGGGAAACTTTTTACGGAGGAAGAGATGGACTCGAACGAAAAAGAGCTAACGTTGACCCCAATTGCTGGTAAAAGCGGAAAAGCCTTTATGGGGACTTATCCGGATGGGGGGAAAGTATTTGTCAAAATGAATACAACCCCAATATTAGCGGGGTTAGCTAAAGAACAAATTGCTCCACAACTCTTATGGAGCCGACGCTTACCTGACGGAAATGTGATGAGCGCACAAGAATGGTTAAATGGAGAAATTTTAACTCCAAATGGGATGGGGAAAAAGCAAGTGGTTCAAATCTTGACTCGTTTGCACCGTTCACGCCCCTTGATGACGCAATTGAGAAAGTTGGGCTACACAGCTGAATCGCCATTGGATTTATTGAATTCTTTGAGCAGTCAGTTGCCAATTGCTTTGCGTCAAAACAATTATTTACAATCTGTATTAAAGAGTTTACGACAGACTATTCCAGCTTTTCGAGAAGATTATGCAACCATTGTTCACGGCGATGTCCGTCATAGTAACTGGATTGAAACGGATAGTGGATTTATCTACTTGGTAGATTGGGATTCTGTCCGCTTAACAGATCGGATGATGGATGTGGCTCATGTTTTAAGTCACTACATTCCAGATTCCCAGTGGCAGGATTGGTTGGTCTATTACGGCTATAAGTACAATGAAACTGTATTTGGTAAATTGTACTGGTTTGGTCAATACTCTTTCCTTTGTCAGATTGTAAAATACTATGAAAACAATGATTTAGAGAATGTGAACCGGGAAATTTATGCCTTGCGTAATTTCCGGTCAAAATATGGGAAGGAAGCATGAGAGTTAGAAACCGTAAAGGTGCAACCGAATTATTAGAAGCCAATCCGCAATATGTCATTTTGAAGCCAGAAGAAGCCAAAGGGAAGTGGCATGAGATTTTTGGAAATGACCATCCTATTCATATTGAAGTGGGAAGCGGTAAAGGAGCCTTTATCACTGGAATGGCCAAACAAAATCCAGACATTAACTATATCGGGATTGATATTCAAAAATCAGTATTAAGCTACGCTTTGGATAAGGTGTTAGAAACTGACCTTCCCAATATCAAGTTGCTTTGGGTGGACGGAGATAGCTTGACCAATTACTTTGAAGACGGTGAGATTGATCAATTGTATCTCAATTTTTCAGATCCTTGGCCGAAGAAACGCCATGAAAAACGTCGTCTAACCTACAAGAGTTTCTTAGATACCTTCAAACAGATTTTGCCAGAACATGGTGAGATTCATTTTAAGACGGACAATCGAGGACTTTTTGAATACAGTTTGGTGAGTTTTTCTCAGTATGGAATGACCTTGAAGGGTGTCTGGCTAGACCTTCATTCTAGTGATTTTGAGGGAAATGTCATGACCGAATATGAAAAGAAATTCTCAAGTAAGGGTCAGGTCATTTATCGGGTTGAAGCACAATTTTAAAGTCTAGTTAAGGATCGACGTCTCCTGAAAAGGAGGCGTTTTTCTTTTGGATAGTAGCTGTATGAATGAGGAAGGCGAAATTCTTGCATTTCGACGGAACTTGTGCTAAAATATTTAAAACGAATAGAAAAGGAGAGGCGAAGACATATCTTCGCCTCTTGTCTGTGAGGAGGTGTTGTCCTATCGCAACAATTGTTGAATTAGTAACAGAAATTCTTCAACCAGCTATCCAAGCTCCATTTGAATTGGTGGATGTTGAATATGGAAAGATGGGAGGAGATTATGTTCTAAGTATCTTTGTTGATAAGCCAGGTGGTATTACCCTGAATGATACAGCAGATTTAACAGAAGTGATTAGTCCTCTGTTGGATCAGATTCAACCAGATCCATTCCCAGAACAGTACTTCCTAGAAGTGACGAGTCCTGGTTTGGAGCGTCCCTTAAAAACCAAAGATGCAGTGGAAAAAGCTCTGGGTCAATATATCCATGTTAGCTTGTACAAGGCAGTTGACAAACGAAAGGTCATTGAAGGAACACTCGTGAAGTTCGAAGATGATCAATTGACCATGGAATACATGGACAAAACCAGAAAGAAAACCATTGAAATCCCCTATAGTCTTGTCTCAAAAGCAAGACTAGCTGTCAAATTATAGCAGAAAAGAAAGGAAGGCTCTTAGTAGCCTAAGAGCAAGAAAAGAATGAGTAAAGAAATGCTAGATGCTTTTCGCATCTTGGAAGAAGACAAAGGAATCAAAAAAGAAGATATCATTGAAGCTGTCACAGAATCATTGCGTTCGGCTTATCGGAGACGGTATGGTCAAGCAGAGAGTGCTGCTATCGAATTTAATGAAAAGACTGGTGACTTCCGCGTTTATACCGTTCGTGAAGTAGTGGATGAAGTATTTGATAGCCGCTTAGAAATTAGCTTGAAAGATGCTCTTGCGATTAGCTCTGCCTATGAATTGGGAGACAAAATCAAATTTGAAGAAGCTCCTGCTGAGTTTGGTCGTGTCGCAGCCCAATCTGCCAAACAAACCATCATGGAAAAAATGCGCAAGCAAACTCGTGCGATTACCTATAACACTTATAAAGAACATGAAAATGAAATTATGAGTGGAACCGTTGAACGTTTTGATAATCGCTTTATCTATGTAAATTTAGGGTCTATCGAAGCTCAATTGTCTAAACAAGATCAAATCCCGGGTGAAGTCTTCCAATCTCATGATCGCATCGAAGTTTTTGTCTACAAAGTAGAAGACAATCCTCGTGGGGTGAACGTATTCGTAAGTCGTAGCCATCCAGAAATGATCAAACGTTTGATGGAGCAAGAAATTCCGGAAGTTTACGATGGAACTGTTGAAATCATGAGCGTAGCGCGTGAAGCTGGCGACCGGACAAAGGTGGCTGTTCGTAGCCATAATCCAAACGTGGATGCGATTGGAACCATCGTTGGTCGTGGTGGATCTAACATCAAAAAGATTACTAGCAAGTTCCACCCAGCTCGTTACGATCAGAAATTGGATCGTATGGTTCCAACAGAAGAAAATATTGATGTCATTGAGTGGGTTCCAGATCCAGCAGAATTTATCTACAATGCCATTGCTCCTGCTGAGGTCGATCAAGTCATCTTTGACGAAGAAGACAGCAAGCATGCCCTTGTGGTAGTGCCAGATAGCAAACTATCTCTTGCTATCGGTCGTCGGGGGCAAAACGTGCGCTTGGCGGCTCACTTAACTGGCTACCGGATTGATATCAAATCAGCTAGTGAGTACGAAGAAATGGAAGCAAGTCAAGAACCTGCTTTTGAAGAAGTAGAAAGTGATTTGAATTCTGTAGACGAATAGGGAGGGAATCATGGTAAAGACAAGAAAAATCCCTTTACGCAAGTCTGTCGTTTCAAATGAGGTCATCGATAAACGGGATCTCTTGCGAATCGTAAAAAATAAAGAAGGTCAAGTTTTTATCGATCCAACTGGGAAAGCAAATGGTCGTGGTGCTTATATCAAACTGGATAATGAGGAAGCACTTCAAGCTAAAAAGAAGAAAGTCTTCAATCGCAGCTTTAGCATGGAAGTGGATGAAGCTTTTTACGACGAATTGATTGCTTATGTGGATCATAAGGTGAAGAGAAGAGAGTTAGGCCTTGAATAAGCAAAAAGTCAGTAATTTATTGGGATTGGCTCAGCGAGCAGGGAAAATCATCTCTGGAGAAGAGTTGGTCATCAAGTCTGTTCAAGAAGGAAAGGCTCGTTTGGTCTTTCTAGCAGATGATGCAGCTACCAATCTTACCAAAAAAATCACAGATAAATGCCACTATTATGGCGTTCCGGTATTAACCGTGTTTTCAACACTAGAATTAAGCACTGCCATTGGTCGCTCACGAAAGGTAGCGGCCGTGACAGATGCTGGATTTTCAAAGAAAATGAGGTCTCTTATGGAATAGAAGAGGAGGACAGCAATTGTCTAAGAAAAGATTGTATGAGATTGCCAAAGAACTAGGCAAGGAAAGTAAAGAAGTCGTCACACGGGCCAAAGAATTAGGGTTGGAGGTAAAGAGTCACGCTTCTAGTATCGAAGGTGAAGCGGTTGAGCGTTTGGTGAAGAGTTTTGCATCGAAGGCTCCTCAAACTCCTAAAGTGACGGAAGAAAAACAAGTAAAAGCTGCACCGGTTGCAAAAGAAGCTGTTGCAAACCAACCAGAAAAGACAACGGAAACAGTGGCAGCACCTGTTGTGAAGCCAAAGAGTCGTAATTTCAAGGCGGAACGCGAAGCCCGTGCAAAAGAGCAGGCGGAACGTCGTCAACAACAAGGGAATCGACCTAAGAAACAACAAAACGACCGTCGGGATGGGGATCGTTTCCAAAATCGTAATGAGCGAAAAAATCAAGGAAATGACCGCCGTAACCAAGGAAATGATCGTCGCCGTGACCAAGCTGGAAACGGTCAAGGACGTCCAAATCCTGTAAATGGCGCACCGAAGATTGATTTCAAAGCCCGTGCGGCGGCATTAAAGGCAGAGCAAAATGCAGAATATGCACGTGGTAGTGAAGAACGCTACAAGCAAAACCAGGCAGCCAAGGTAGAGCAAGACCGTCAACAACGTCGTAAGCGCGAAGAGGCAGTTGCGACTGAAGTTGTCGCTCCACAACCAAAGGCAGAACCAGCGAAGGCAACTCCGGTAGCGGCTCCAAGTCCTGCAGCAGTTGATACACGTCGGAAAAAGCAAGCTAGACCAGACAAAAAACGTGAAGATTTTGATCGCGAAGAAGATGGTCCAAGAAAACAACAAAAGAATCGAAGTAGTCAAAACCAAGTGAGAAATCAAAGAAATAGTAACTGGAATAACAACAAAAAGAATAAAAAAGGAAAGAATAACCGCAATGAAGCTCCAAAACCAGTAACAGAGCGTAAATTCCATGAGTTGCCAAGTGAACTTGAGTACACAGATGGAATGACGGTTGCGGAAATCGCAAAACGGATTAAGCGTGAGCCTGCGGAAATCGTTAAGAAACTCTTCATGATGGGAGTGATGGCGACACAAAACCAATCCTTGGATGGCGATACCATTGAACTTCTGTTAGTGGATTATGGAATTGAAGCCAAGAAAAAGGTTGAAGTGGACAATGCGGATATCGAACGCTTCTTCGTCGAAGATGGCTATTTGAATCCAGATGAATTGGTAGAGCGTCCACCAGTTGTCACCATCATGGGCCACGTTGACCATGGTAAAACAACCCTTTTGGATACCCTACGTAATTCTCGTGTCGCTACAGGAGAAGCGGGAGGAATCACCCAGCATATCGGGGCTTATCAAATCGTGGAAAATGGCAAGAAGATTACCTTCTTGGATACACCTGGACACGCGGCCTTTACATCTATGCGGGCTCGTGGTGCATCTGTTACGGATATTACCATCTTGGTCGTAGCGGCAGATGACGGGGTTATGCCTCAGACTATCGAAGCTATTAACCACTCAAAAGCGGCTAATGTCCCAATCATTGTGGCTATTAACAAGATTGATAAACCAGGTGCCAACCCAGAACGTGTCATCGGTGAATTGGCTGAACATGGGGTTATGTCAACTGCCTGGGGTGGTGATTCTGAGTTTGTAGAAATCTCAGCTAAATTCAACCAAAATATCGATGAACTCTTGGAAACGGTTCTTCTTGTAGCTGAAATTCAAGAGCTAAAAGCAGACCCAACCGTTCGTGCCATCGGTACTGTTATCGAAGCTCGTTTGGATAAAGGTAAAGGTGCGGTCGCAACCCTTCTGGTTCAACAAGGTACTTTGAATGTCCAAGACCCAATCGTTGTTGGTAATACTTTCGGACGTGTCCGTGCCATGACCAATGACCTTGGGCGTCGTGTGAAAGTAGCTGGACCATCTACTCCAGTTTCTATCACTGGTTTGAACGAAGCGCCAATGGCGGGTGACCACTTTGCCGTTTACGAAGATGAAAAATCTGCGCGTGCAGCCGGTGAAGAACGTGCGAAACGTGCGCTGATGAAACAGCGTCAAGCTACACAACGTGTTAGCCTTGAAAACCTCTTTGATACCCTTAAAGCTGGTGAACTCAAGTCTGTTAACGTCATCATCAAAGCTGACGTACAAGGTTCGGTTGAAGCCCTTGCTGCATCACTTCAAAAGATTGACGTAGAAGGTGTGAAAGTGACTATCGTTCACTCAGCAGTTGGTGCTATCAATGAATCTGACGTGACTCTTGCCGAAGCTTCAAATGCCTTTATCATTGGTTTCAACGTACGTCCTACACCGCAAGCTCGTCAACAAGCATAAGCAGACGATGTAGAAATCCGTCTCCACAGCATCATCTACAAG
>CADFQU010000030.1 GCA_902836505.1 Streptococcaceae bacterium | reverse complement strand
GGTTGAGTGGGCTCTACTACGCTGATTTCATCAGCTTTTACAGCCCTACTCAACTTTGCGGAGGCGAGACGACGAAATCGAATTCTAACGAATGACCGATTTCTGTCCCTCTCTCTTCTCTTCTTATTTACGATTAATCTTTAGATAAACTTCCATCTTTTGTTTGGGTACGGGCATAGGCAATCAAGAGAAGAGAACCTGCAATAGCAACTGTCAAAGCATTAACAGAACCTGCTACAACTCCCTGAAGGAAGACCTTGTTGGCACTTTCTTTGTAGATCATCACATCTCCAATCGGTGCAATCAATCCCCAAATAAGCAAGTTGGCAATGACTTGCACAACGTTAAAGATGATCAATTCTTTCTTGGTCACTTCTCCTTTGAGGTCACCGATTTGTTTGCGGAACAAACCAACAAAGAGACCAAACAAGCCACTAGAAATAATCCAAGTCCACCAGAGGCCATAGGTCATGGCATCTTTAATAGCATGGCCGATTAAGCCCATCAAGAAACCAACAATCGGACCAAAAATCACACTAAAGAGGGCTTGAAGAGCATATTGCAACTGAATGTTTGTATTTGGAGCTGGCGCCGGAATTGGAATCATCGCAATCACGACAAAGAGGGCTGCTCCAACCCCAATAGCTACAACATCCTTAATTGAAAAAGCTTGTTTTTGTTTCATATTTTTATCTCCTATTAATTTTCCATTTTTCTAATTTCGATATGCCAAGAAGCCCCAACTCCTACATTATAGGCCTTGGCAAAGGATCCCTGGTTGATGGCAAGACCAACACGGTAGAGGGAATTGATATAAAGGATTGGCTGTCCAATCCGCACATCGGCGAAGGACTTACCATAGGTCACTTGGTTTTGGTAAACCAGCATGTCATTGTTATAGATGGTTACTTCAAAGCGTTCCCCAAATTCGGGTTCCAAATGATTAAACTCTTCCCGAGTAATCGAGGTCCACAGAGAACCAAAGCGCACATCTAAGATGTCAACAGCCCCTTTGACAAGATTGTCCTCTATAACAGTCTCCACCACTGGAATTTCCACAATGTGTCCGACACTAAGTTCTGGCCCTACTTCCTCAAAGCTGATATGCCCACTGGCCAACTTAGCTCCTGTATAGGCATAGACATCACGCCCGTGGAAGGTATAAGAAAACTCAGTATTGGCCCGACGGTTTTTGACCTCTGAAATCTCACGGATAGCAACAATCCCTACATGTTTCTTGATGAAAGATAGGGTTCCATTATCCGGAGTGACAATGTATTGATTCTTCGCCGTTTTGGCTACAACACTCTTTCGTTTAGAGCCGACACCTGGATCAACGACAGAGACAAAGGTTGTTCCTTCTGGCCAGTAATCCACCGTTTGAAAGAGGCGGTAACTTCCTTCAAAGATATTATAAGGGGTAATGTCATGGGTCAAGTGGTGTATCTTGAGGGTTGGTGATTCCTCTAAAGCAACCCCGATCATAGCAGAGACAGCCCCATCTACCAGACCAAAGTCTGACTGAAGGACTAGTAAATTATTGTGCATATTTCTTCTCCATCATGTTATTTTCTATCTAGCTTTTGATAGACCAATTGTCCAAGAAGATAACCTAGTAGAGCTCCAAGAAGAAGGGTCAATAAAAACCAGCTTACTGTCTCCATATTCGACGGTACCATAACGCGTTCGATATAATCCATCGATTTCCCACGTGCTTGTAAAGAAGCACGGTAACTAGCCGGTTGGATCCACATCATCAGAATGGGCCCTGTCGTCGTAAAGGAAAAGAGGAGGAAAGACAAGGCATTGCCTAGCTTCGACTGGTAGTGTCCACGGGCTGCGACCAATTCGGCCAAAAGACCTCCAACAACAGCAGGAAGAAAGGCTCCGGCTCCATGACGAGTGAAAAGGAAAAAAGAACCAATCACAAGAGCGACTACTAGAATGGCTCCTGTTCGTTGAATTTTTTCAACATAGACTCGATAGATCCCTCCGCCCACTAGGGCAGAGAAGGCTGGAGCATAAAACATGTTTCCTCGATCGTCAACCAGACTTCCCAGTAGGACGCCTAATCCAATGGCAAGAAAATACAAGCCTGCAAAGGCTGCAACCTGCTTAAACTGATGTTTCTGTATCATTTTTATTTACCTTACCCGTCCTCATCGGTGACTAATTTTTTTGGTTAAGAAATCACCAATAAATTGAATAAAGAAGATCAACAGCAGAATCAAGAAGGTCGCTAGTAAGGTGACGTCATTATTAAAGCGTTGGTAACCATAAGAAATAGCTACATTTCCTAGACCTCCCGCTCCAATCGCTCCCGCCATAGCTGTTTCACCAACCAAGGAAATGAGGGTCACGGTTGTCACACGAATCAAATCAGGAAGACCTTCACGAAGATAGACTCCAACAATATCCCAGAAAGTTGCCCCACTTGCTTGGGCTGCTTCAATCACACCTCGGTCAAGTTCAGATAAAACGACTTGAACTTGGCGGGCAAAGAAAGGAAAGACAGCTAAAGATAGGGGAACTAAGGCTGCTGTAGGACCAATCCCAGTTCCGACAATCATGCGAGTAAAGGGATTGATCAAGGCTAGCAAGATGATAAAAGGAATCGCACGGAAGATGGAAGTAATTTTATCCAAGATATGGAAAACCAATTTATTCTCGATAATCCCACCAGGTGCTGTCAAGACCAGTAATAAGCCTGCAATTAGTCCTAATAAACCACCAATCACAAAAGAGATAAAGGTCATGTAAAGGGTCAGATAAATCGCTGTTCCCCATCCAGCTTGGCCACTCCAGCCCATCCGGTAAACATTAGGTAGATAGGTTTGAATAAAGTCAATCATGCATTACTCCCTTCTTTTAAGACACGTACAGAAACACCTGCTGCTTGTAGATCCCGCTGTGCTGCAGATAGATTCGCTGTTTCACCAGTGAGGATAACAACCAACTCACCAACAGGGGTATGATCCAAAATTTCAATATTTCCGTGTAGAATATTTGCAGACACTTGGTACTGTTTATAAATATCGTTGATAATCGCTGTGTCTGTCACCGATCCAGAATATTTTAAATGGGCTAAAACAGAATCAGCTGGCAATTTCTTAACAATTTGTTGCTGGTTGATTTTCACCATGGCTTCATCGATTCCTGTTGCAGTTGTGATGAAGTCTTGTGTCAATTCATTCTTAGGATTAGAGAAGATGTCTAAAACAGACCCCTCTTCAATCAATTCACCATTTTGCATGACAGCCACTCGATTGGCAATGTCTTTGACAATTTGCATTTCATGGGTGATCAAGACCACTGTCAAGCCCAACTTCTGGTTCAACTCTTGTAGAAGAGCAAGGATTTGTTTGGTCGTTTTTGGATCTAGGGCTGATGTTGATTCGTCAGAAATCAAGATTTTTGGATCGTTAGCAAGAGCACGCGCAATCGCCACCCGTTGTTTTTGTCCACCTGACAATTGAGCAGGATAGTTGTCCGCCCGATCTGACAGACCAACTAGTTCCAACAACTTGGCTACTTTTTCAGCCTTTTGCTCTTTAGATAAGTCTGAATGTTTGAGGGCAAAAGCCACGTTTTCAGCAGCGGTCATTTGGGCCATTAGATTGAAATGTTGGAAAATCATACCAATGTCCCGACGTTTTTGGCGTAAAGCCGCAGCATTCAACGTCACCTGGTCTTGATAGATGACATCGCCATCTACAGTGATAGTACCTGCTGACGGTACTTGCAAGAGATTGATGACCCGTACAAGAGTTGATTTCCCTGCTCCAGAATAACCAACAATCCCGTAAATATCCCCTTCATTGATATGAATGGTCACATCCTTCACGGCTACAATTTCCCGTTTTTTCTGATGAAAGGTAACATCGATATGGTCCAATTTGATAATTTCTTTACTCATAACTTGTGATTAACTCCTTAATTAATTCAATATGGGTATAGTAGTCAGCAATTTTCACATTCTCATCCCCACCATGATCTCGACTATTGGCATTTCCGATTCCAAAGGCAGCCATAGGAACTTGCAAGGCCTCAAAGACCGTATGCATGGGACCAGTGCCTGCAGTTGTTGGAAGGACACAGACCCCTTCTGGATAAAAGCGTTTGGCCAGATCAATGACATTGAGAATGGAAGGCGCACTCATATCGCTCCGATAACTCATTTCCCCTAGTGTATAGACGAGATCAATCTTCTCAAAGCCATTTTTATCCAACTGAGCACGAATCAATTCTAAGACTTGTTTGGGTTCCAAGCCAGGCACCAACCGAACTTCCATCTTGGCTCGAGCTTCTGCAGGTAGAATGGTTTTGACTCCTTGACCCTGATAGCCTGTCCCCAAACCTTCAATGTTCATGGCTGGTTCAAAATAAAATCGTTTCAAGAACTCACTTCGTTCCTCTTTCAAGATAGGCAATTGGAGATTATAGATTTCTGTCACATCATCTGCCGTTTTATTGGCATAACGATCAATCAAGGCCAGTTCCCGCTCGTTAGGCTCCTCAATCAATTCATAGAGACCATCCACCAGGATCCGACCGTCTTTATCTCGAAGACTGGACAAACCATTGAGCAGATACCAAGATGCTGAATCCACTACTCCACCATAGCTGGAATGGATATCCACATCTGCACTTTTGACCACCATGTCAAAGGTCACAATCCCCTTGTTTCCACCTGAGATTTCCAGTTCTCCTTGTTGGTTGCGGGTCCCTTGTTCCCAAACTAAGAGGTCTGCCCCACGCAAGTGTTTTTTGTGCTTGGCTAGATACTTGTCCAAATCTGTTGAGGCAGATTCTTCTGCTCCTTCGATGATAAAGGTAATGTTAACCGGAAGGTCACCATTCTCACGGATATATTTTCGAATAGCCGTCAAGCGTGCGGTAATATGCCCCTTGTCGTCATCTACCCCTCGACCATACATGGTCCCATAATGGACCGAAAGCGTGAAGGGATCACTTGTCCAAGGCTGGTCGCCATCTGCTGGAACTGTATCGTAATGGTTGTAGAAAATGATGGTCTTAGCATCCGGATTGGGTGAAACAAATTTAGCAATAACAAATGGCGCTGTATAACTGTCATCAACAGTTACCTTAGCCCCTGCAGCTGTGAAGATTTCTCCCAAGTAGGTTGCCACTTCTTTTAGACCAATCTGCTGGGCAAAGATGGAGCGCTTGGAGATGAGAGTTCTTAGGACTTCAAAATAATGCTGAGCGACCTCATCGTTTTCAAATTTGCGTATTTGTTCTGTCTCTCTTGGATTCGACATCATTTCCTCCTACTATACACGATAAGAGGTAGAGAAAATCTTCTCCACCTCTCTATTCATCCTCTTGATTACCAAACTGGTTGGTCCATACCGTCTGAAGATTCTTCAATCACTTTCTTCACATTGTCAGTATGGTAGGCTTTGATAATAGCTTCGATTGCTTTCGCTTTATCAGATGATTTCCAATCTTTCTTAGCTGCAATCAAGTTATACCATTGTTTAGAGTTGCTGTTTGCTTTTTCTACAAAGAGAGCTTTCTTGTAATCAATACCTGCTTCACGAACAAAAGTGTTATTGATGATCGCTGCATCAACTGATGGAAGTGAAGAAGCTGTTTGAGAAGCGTCCAACTCAGAAATTGTCAAATTCTTTGGATTGTCTTTGATGTTGCTGATGGTAGCCAATTCCCCATCTTTTGTATCCAACTTGATCAAACCAGCTGATTCTAATACATACAAAGCACGGCTTTCGTTTGTTGGGTCGTTTGGTACTGCAATCGTTCCTTTTTCAGGAATGTCTTTCACATCTGTGTATTTGTTCTTTCCATCTTTTGTACCAGAGTAAAGACGGATTGGCGCAATGTAAGTATCTGCAACAGAAACTAGGTCTGCGTTGTTTTCTTTGTTCCAGTTTTCAAGATAGTTGTAATGTTGGAAAGCATTGATATCCACATCGCCATCACGAACAGCTTGGTTTGGTTGAGAATAGTCTGTAAACTCAGTGAATTCCAACTTGATGTTTGCTTTTGCGTCATCCAAGTTCTTTTGCACTTCTTTCCAACGAGCTTCTTCTGTATCGCTTAAGCTCATCACCCCAACTTTAACAGTTGTCACACCATCTTTATCAGATGATTTAGATGATTTTGAAGAACCACATGCTGCTAAAGCAAATGTTGCAACGGTAGCAAGAGCTGCTACTCCAAAAAGTTTTGTTAATTTCATATTCTTTTCTCCTTATGATGTTTTTAAATAACCTTATTTAATATCAGAAGCTTCTGGAAGGTAAGTTCCACCGAAGTACTTCTTAGACAATTTTTCCAGTGTCCCATCTTCGTACAACTCTTTGATCCGTTTGTTGACGAAGGTTTCCAATTCTTTCTCACCTTTAGCAAGGATTGGGTATACGTATGGTTGTTTATCGCTTGGTAGTTCGATGACCTCCAAGTTATCCAAGCCTTGGTCCTTGATGATGGCCTCAACTGTCAAACGTTCAAAAATCTTATAATCTGAACGGCCATCGCTCAAATTAGCCAGAATGGATTGGATGGTGCCCTCTGTATATTTGAGTTCTGTTGGATTATCCTTATGTTCTTTATTGTAGGCTTCCAACTGTTTCGCTGTAGAAGTTCCTTGGATGACCTCTGTAGACTTGCCACCGATATCATCTAATGACTTGATGCCTGATCCTTTTTTAACCACTAAGACCACTGGGTTCTTTGCGTAAGGATTTGGATACAAGTATTTTTCCGCACGTTTTTCATCGTAGCTAAGGTTGCTGACACCGATTTGGTAACGATCACCGTCTAAGCCCGCAAAGATTGAAGACCACTCTGTCTTATTAAAGTTGACTTCATATTTTTCTGATCCTTTGAAGATTTCACGCATGACTTCGATTTCATAACCCGTCAATTCACCATCCTTATCATAAGTGAAGGGTTTGGTTGTTCCAACCGTTGCGACTTCAATGGTCCGTTTTCCACTTGATTGACTTGATGACTTTGATGAGCAAGCTACCAAAGTCCCAACTGCCGCCAAGCCCACAAGACTCAAACCAACATATTTGATGAATTTATTCAATTTCATTTGTTCTCCTTTTCACTAAAATTGTTTATTCCTCTGTAAAAAAACAGCTTTTTCCATCATATCAAAATTCCTAACTCTTGGGTATTATATTTTCTTTATAGAGGTGATAGGTTTTATCTATCACGTCTCATTTGGTTGAAAATTTTTCCAGCAAAGCGAGGGCATTTTCTACGTAATAGGGAACCGATACTGCAAAAGCAGCATCATCTATGACCATGCTATCATGGTGGAGATCCGGTGCATCCGGTGCACCATTCGATCCAATAAAAGCAAAAACCCCTGGGATTTTCTCCTGATAAAAGGCGAAATCTTCACCCGCTGTCGATGGCTGAGCCTCTACAACTTCTGCAAAAGACTTAGACCAGCGAAAGACTTTTTTAGCCAAGGCCTTATCATTATAGGTGACCGGGGGCGTCTTGCCCCATTCAAACTGGACCATGACTCCTGTACTATTGGAGATTTGCTCAATCACGCGAATGAAATCCGCTTTTAGGCGTTTCTGGAGATCTGGATTAAAGGTTCGAATAGTTCCTTCAAAATAACCAGACTTTGGTAGAACATTCCAGGTTGAACCAGCTTCGATATGGGTCACAGATAGAACGGCTGTCTCAAATGGCGAAACCGTGCGAGAGACCAAGGTCTGCAACTGCTGGACCATACTAGTGATTGCTACAACAGTGTCCAAACCGAGATCCGGCCTGGCAGCATGACTGCTCACCCCAGTGACAGTCACCTTAAATTTTTCAACCCCTGCCATCATAGCTCCTGGGCGCAAGGCCAACTGACCCGCAGGCAAAGACGGCATATTGTGAAAGCCAAGGATAGCCTCTACATCTTCTAGGAGTCCGGTCGCTAATACAGCAGATGCTCCCTCAGAAGTCTCCTCAGCTGGCTGAAAGATGAATCGAATCGTTCCCTTTAAGTCCGCTTCCATACCTTTTAGGACTTCTGCAGCCCCTAAGAGGCTCACCTGGTGGAAGTCATGACCACAGGCATGCATGACACCAGGGTTTTGACTTTGATAGTCGAGACCCGTGTTCTCCTGAATTGGAAGGGCATCAATATCTGCGCGAAGGGCAATGATAGGTTTACCCTGCCCAATTTCAGCAATCAATCCTGTTTTTAATCCACTGTTTAAAATGCGTACACCTAGCTTTTCCAAATAGGCTTTGAGATAAGCTGTGGTTTGGTATTCTTGTCCAGACAACTCTGGATGCTGATGCACATAATGCCGAATGGGCACTAGATGTTCATAGGAAAATGAAACCATTTCTCGTCCCCTTTCTAGCATAGTTCTATTCTATCACTGTGATCTCTATTC
>CADFQU010000029.1 GCA_902836505.1 Streptococcaceae bacterium | reverse complement strand
TAAGAGCGATAATTTAAGAGCATTTTGTCTGATGGTTTTGGTACACATTATACACTATCAATACCTGTACTGGGTAAATAATATATTTTCTTTAGAAAGGAATATACTACTAGGAAAAAACAAACCATTATTTATTGTTATAGGATGACCCATGATTACGGTATAAATCCTTGTGTTTTTACTGAAAATTATGATGAAACTCCTCGGCTTCTAACTGAGGGTGGTTGTATGCTTCAATTAAGGAGAAACATTAAGAAGAACTGGGCAGATAAAATTAATAATAATGAAGTGGATGCATACATAATGGCAATAGCTGGCCATTCAAGAGATGGCCAACAGTGGAAAGATGACCAAGGCACCTTTATTACCCCAAAATACAATCATTTAATTTTTGTGGCTAAAATTAGTGAAATTATGACTATGGGAGAATATTTAAGATCTCCAAATTCAGAAAATCGAAGAGATTCATATACTTATCAATGGATGATTGAACATGATGGATTGTATAATACTCGTTTTATGAATGAAGCGGTTATTCTTGCAGACCGTTTTAGATATTTTGGAAAATCTCCTCTGGAAATACCGAAGGAAATCCTTTCCTTTTTTCCTATGGGAAGCCGAGCTAGACTAACTGGGAAACCATTTCCACGATGGAATGCAAAAAATGGTTTTTATAACTCAAATGATCGATTTATGGATACCTTAGAATTAGCAAATTTCGCTGAGAATTTACTAGGATCACAAAATAAAATTATTGATTTACCATACCATCCATTCTACATAAAAGGAAAAAAACCATGAAAATTATTTTATCTAGAAAAGGGTTTGATTCGTCTAATGGAGGGATTCCAAGCCCAATCTTACCTGACGGAACCTTATTATCATTACCAATACCTGGGAAGTTTGATAACTTATCTTTTGATGATTTAAACTATAACGGAGTTAGTTTCTCAAATATTTTAAGACAATTGAGAGGAAAAGAAGATAAGACTAATCATTATAACTGCCATCTTGACCCTGATATAAGAGAAGGTCTGAGAAATGTGCCTGTCTCTGACTGGAAACCTGCATTTGGGCAGATTAATAGTTCGCAAGGTTTACTACGAAACCAAAATGTTGCGGTTGGGGATCTCTTCCTATTTTTTGGTTGGTTTAGACAAACCGAAGGAGATATTCAGAATGGAACACTGCATTTTAAAAAAGGTTCACCTGATTTAAATATTATTTATGGTTATTTGCAAATTGGAGATCTTACAAATAATCAAGATATATTGAAAAAAAGCTATTCTTTTCATCCTCATTCTCACAATCATCTGATCAGTGCTCAATCAAATATGTTATATATACCCAGTGATAAATTAGCATTTTCATCTAATTATAAAGGTTATGGAACATTTGATTTTGATGAGAAGAGAGTATTAACCATGAGAGGAAAAAGCCGAAGTGTTTGGAAAGAAATCCCTGCATTAATGCCTGAAAATCTATGTGGTAATCATAGAAATTCTGCTAAAAACGAGGGAATACAATATTCTGGAATATGGCAGGAAAAAGTATTAGTGGAGAACAAAGTCTCAACTAATTGGGCAAAAGGTCTATTTTCGTAATCGGAAGGCAAATTAATGCATATTCTAGACACTCCTAATATACCAACACTAGTATAGTCATTACGTATATTAGATGACAAAGAATTATCCAATTTAACACTCCAGCAAGAGGAAACATCCACCAAACTGTTGACCTAAATTGCTATCGGTATAAGAGCGTATTCTTATGAGAACAAGCAAAAACAACCGGAAAAGAAACAGTTCCAAACTAGTTCTTCTCTGGTTGTTTTTCATACTAACGATTTTTCTGACTTAATTGATAAGAGTACATCATAGGGAAAAACACAATGGCGAGGATGACCAGCACCAATACATAAGAAAGCGCGAATTGAAGGCCAGCTTCCAGTAGGAGGATTAAGCCTCCGAGAACCCACAACTTCCCTGCCAAGCGATGGGTTTTTTGCCAGTTATCTTCACTCTGTAAGGTCCAAGGCAGACGGATTCCAACCGTATGGTTCACTTTTAGCTTCGGCATGTAGTTGCCCATGATCACAAAGATGAGGCCTAGCAGAACCGAAACAAAAACAGATGGATTGGTAGTAGAACCTAGCGCTTTGCTATAGATGAGATAGGAGATACTTAAGGAAACGATTGGAGTCAACCAGTAAATCACTCTGACCATTTTCTCATTCATAGCGCTATTCTTAGGATCGCGTCTAATCACGAAAATCACAAACAGATGCACCAAGAGAAGGAAAACAGGAAGACCAAACACAGCTAGTACTTTCGATTGGAAGTTATTGGCCTGACCAGCAGCATTAAAGTGAATCGGGATTTGGTTAGGTAATTGTGGCCAAATCAACAGCCCCCAAAGTATGGGCAAGAGTATCACAATAGAGGTTAATGTCAATAGTTTTTTATTCATTTTCATCAGTAGAATCTCCTTTCAAATCAACGAGCCAGACCATTAAATCCTCCAAGACAGAAGTATTGAGTTCATAGTAGATAAAATTCTTCTCTTTTTCCTCTCGAATTAGATCCGTCTGCTTGAGGAGGCTTAAATGATGGGAAATGGTCGCTCCTGCTACATCAAAATGACCAGCGATATCTCCAGCAGATAACTTCCCTGCCTTTAGCAGCTCTAAGATACTTCTTCTTATCGGATTTGATAAAGCTTTAAATGTTTGCGCAAAATTCATTCTCTATCTTCTCCAATCTATTTAGATTTTTTTCTAAATAGATTCTAGTACTTCCAGATAGATTTGTCAACTCTATTTTGAAAAAAATCGAAATAGGTCTGAATTGGATCTCCTTACGACCTGCTAGGAAGATACTGTTACCAGTAGGAATGTTGTTCTAGAATACAAAAAACCTCTAGCTATTAGCTAGAGGTTGCGATTTAGTCAGGTTTATTGATTTGAGAGTTTACGTTTCAATAAGATAGCACCTGATAGAACAACTGCTCCGAGGACAATGAATCCAGTAGCTGCGACTTCACCTGTACTTGGGAGAACTTTCTTACGACCTTTACCTTTGCCATCGCCGGTACCTTCAGTTGTTGAAGATGACGGAGTTGGTGTTGGAGTAGGAGTCGTAGTTGAAGTTGTTTTAGGTTCTTCACTTGTAGTAGTTGTTGTCGTTGTTTCACCTGTCGTTGTTGAAGTGGTTGTAGCTTCTTTGGTTGTTGTCGTCGTTGAAGTAGTAGTTGGCTCTTCAGTCGTTGTAGTCGTCGAAGTCGTCGTTGTTGTGGTTGTGGTTGTCGTTGTCGTTGAAGTCGTTGTTTCTTCCTTCGGATTGACGATTGTCTTGGTTACTGAGTGATCGGCTCCGAAATCTTCAGCATTGACTTCTGTATCTGCAGATTTAATGCTGTAGCCTGCAGGTGCTTCGGTTTCAGTTAAGATATACTTATCTTTTAGCAAAGCACTGACAGTAATGTTCCCGTTTTCGTCGGTTACATACTCACCGATGACTTGGTTGTTCGCCTGACGTACGACCTTGAATTTGGCACCTTGAAGAGGTTGGTTGGCATCATCTACTTTGTGGATATTGATGGTAAATACATAACCAATACCAGAGCCACCAGCGATTTGTACAGCGGCAGCATTGGTTACTTCTTTCACTACTGTATTTTTTCCTTTTAAAACGGCATCATTTTTTAGGAGTTCGCCATCTACAGGCTCGTAGTTGAGCTCAACGTCGTAAGCAATACGATACTGGTCGTTTTCAGTGATATTGCCTAAGTCAACTACAAAGGATTGGCCGTCTTCACTAATGGTCACCTTGTGTTGGTCAGTGACATCTGTTCGGTTGCTAAATTGCCATTCACCTGCTACAAAGGCAAAGTTCCCTTTTATGATTTTAATGCTACCAGGCACATAAGAAGCGTTGGTAAATTTCATGTGATCTTCAATGGTCACGCTATTGATATTTTCTCTGGTCCGGTTGACAGAAATGGTATAGGATACCTTCTTGTGATTGTCTGAATTCACCCAGCTCGTCTTTGTCAAAACTTTGGGATTCCCGTCTCCAACTCCCTTGAAGGTTACTTTTCCGCCGACCTTAAGCTCGTTGTTAATGGTGATTTCAATCGGAATTTCTCCTTTTTCAGGGTGCTTTTGGAAATCAATCCGCGCATAGAAGAAGAAGGAGCCGTTAGTGTCAGAGTGTTTTTCAACATAGTCTGTATAGGTGAGGGAAATCGATTTTTTTGCAGCATCTACGGTTGCATGAGCAATGATCTCGTTGGTGTTAACATCTCGAATCTCGAAGCTGTCTGAAGAAATGATGAGGGCCTCCGGCACAGTCACGACAGTGGTATCCCCTGCCTTGACATTTTTTCCGGCTAAATCGTAGGTGGCATTAATTCGGAAAGTAGCCCATTGCTCCAACTCCCAAGTGAGATCTCCGCCCTCGTTATTGGTGACGTTGACACTGGTAATCGTGTCCGCAAATTTTCCTGTTATCGAGACAGTTGGTGTTTCAGCAGATGATTTATTCAAACCTAAAGTGAATAGGGTGGCTAGTAGACAAAGAACGAATGGGAAAATCCAAAATTTCTTTTTATCCATAATTTTCTTCCTTTTTCATAAAATGGGTGTTTAATAAACAATCCTACTCTTAGTTCAAATAAGACTATCAGTAGGTTTCCAAAAGATGGAGTCGCTATTAAACGACACGGTATTGCGACAGGTTAATCGGTTGTTCGTTATGGTGTTGTTAAGAATGAAATCCTCCCTTTGTTCAAACAATCACAAGATCGTCTTCTTAGATAGATTGTAGCACAAAAAACGCCTTATTTCAACAGTATAACTTTGATTGTTAAAATAAAAATGAGTATAAAATAGATAGGTTAAATAGCTGAAAGGAGTCAGTATTGAAACAGCTTTCAAAACCCCTTTTTGAAGCAGTAAGTATTGATTTTTCTCTAAAAAAGCGTATAATCAAAATCATACTATTTAAAGGGAGTCTCTATGAAGAAGAGTTTTATTCACCAACAAGAAGAAATTTCATTTGTAAAAACAACATTTACCCAGTATTTGAAAGATAAACTAGAAGTCGTTGAGGTTCAAGGTCCAATCTTGAGCAAGGTAGGAGATGGGATGCAGGACAACCTATCCGGAGTGGAAAACCCTGTCTCTGTAAAGGTCTTGCAAATTCCTAATGAGACCTATGAAGTGGTTCATTCCCTTGCAAAATGGAAACGTCATACCTTGGCGCGATTTGGCTTTGGGGAAGGGGAAGGTCTCTTCGTTCATATGAAGGCCCTTCGTCCGGATGAAGATTCATTAGATGCGACCCACTCAGTTTATGTCGACCAATGGGACTGGGAGAAGGTCATTCCCAATGGCCACCGCAACCTTGCTTACTTGAAAGAAACGGTTGAAAAAATCTACAAGGCCATTCGTTTAACGGAGTTGGCAGTTGAAGCTCGCTATGATATTGAATCGATCTTGCCGAAGCAAATCACCTTTATCCACACAGAAGAGTTGGTAGAGCGTTATCCTGACTTGACACCGAAAGAACGGGAAAATGCCATCACCAAAGAATATGGAGCAGTCTTTTTGATTGGGATTGGTGGCGTCTTATCAGATGGCAAACCGCATGATGGACGGGCGCCTGACTATGATGACTGGACGACAGAAACAGAAAATGGCTACAAGGGCTTAAATGGGGATATTCTAGTTTGGAATGATAACCTAGGTGCGGCTTTCGAATTGTCTTCTATGGGGATCCGGGTCGATGAGGATACCCTCAAACGCCAGGTTGCTATTACAGGAGATCAAGATCGTTTGGAATTGGAGTGGCATCGTGCGCTTTTGAATGGTCTGTTTCCACTAACTATCGGAGGTGGGATCGGTCAATCACGGATGGCTATGTTCTTGCTTCGTAAGAAACATATCGGAGAAGTCCAGACCAGCGTCTGGCCACAGGAAGTTCGCGAACAATATGAAAATATCTTATAAGATAGTTGCAAGTAAAGCAACGAAAGAAATAGAGCCTTGCATTTGATGCGGGCTCTATTTTTATGGGGTTAGAGAAGCTAGCTTTTTCTCTTCCTGATGGTCTTGTGAGATGATTTTCTCGCTTGAGCACTGTCACGAACTAGAAATTATGATAGAATAAATAGTACAATGCAAGCAAAGGAGTGGTGTCTATGAAATTACAAAAACCAAAAGGAACCCAAGATATCCTGCCACAGGAGTCCGCTAAGTGGCAATATGTAGAAGGATTTGCTCGCGAAACCTTTAAAAAATACAATTATGCTGAGATCCGCACACCTATTTTTGAGCATTACGAAGTGATTAGTCGTTCTGTTGGGGATACAACGGATATCGTGACCAAGGAGATGTACGACTTCTATGATAAGGGAGATCGTCACATTACGTTGCGTCCAGAAGGCACAGCACCGGTGGTCCGCTCCTATGTTGAAAATAAACTATTTGCACCAGAGGTTCAAAAACCAAGCAAGGTCTATTATATCGGTCCCATGTTCCGCTATGAGCGCCCTCAAGCTGGTCGTTTGCGTCAATTCCACCAGATTGGAGTAGAGTGTTTTGGATCTAGTAATCCTGCAACGGATGTTGAGACGATTGCCATGGCTGATCAATTCTTCAAAGAGATTGGCATTGAAAATGTCGTCCTCCACTTGAACACCCTTGGTAGTACAGCCAGTCGTGCGGCTTATCGTCAAGCTTTGATCGACTACCTCCTTCCGATGAAGGACCAACTTTCAAAGGATAGCCAACGCCGTTTAGAGGAAAATCCGCTCCGCGTTTTGGATTCAAAAGAAAAAGAAGATAAACAAGCGGTTGAGAATGCTCCATCTATCCTAGACTACTTGGACGAAGAAAGCCAGGAACACTTTGATGCTGTGCGGACTATGCTAGATGGTCTAGGAATTGACTATGTCATCGACACCAACATGGTTCGTGGCCTAGACTACTACAACCACACCATTTTCGAATTCGTGACAGAAGTAGATGGAAATGAATTGACCGTTTGTGCGGGAGGTCGTTACGATGGCTTGGTAGAATATTTTGGTGGACCAGCAACGCCAGGTTTCGGTTTTGGGATGGGCCTTGAGCGTCTCTTGTTGATCCTCGATAAACAGGGAGTTGAGCTTCCAGTTGAGACGTCATTGGATGTCTACATTGCTGTATTGGGCTCAGAAGCAGAAGTAGCCGCTTTGGAATTGGTTCAGGCCCTTCGACGTCAAGGCTTTGTCGCAGAACGTGATTACCTAGGCCGTAAGTTGAAGGCTCAGTTCAAGTCGGCTGACGTCTTTGGGGCAAAAACTATCATTGCCTTAGGTGGTAGCGAGGTTGAAAGTGGCCAAATCACCGTCAAAAATAACCAGACTCGTCAAGAAGTGACCACTTCCATCGAAGAAGTAAAAAACGATTTTCAGGCTGTCTTGAATCAACTTTAAAAAGAAAAGACGGATGCCAAGAAGGTATCGGTCTTTTTGTATACAATCTATCATCTACTTGTGGAGAAAGCTGACAGCTGGGTCCATTTTTGATATACTAGTAGGGTATGCATGTGCCCTTTAGCATTTGCTAGTCTAGTAAAGGAAAAAACAAGGTATGAGTGAAAAAGAAAAAGAATCGCATAAACTTGGCTTAAGTGTCGGATCCAATTTTCAAGATACTCAAGAGCTACGAAAGGTATTGGAACAATCGATTAGCCGGGAAGAAGAAGTTTTGACTGCTAGTCAACCGGTGGGATCAGAGAAGAACCAGGAAGAGAGCCAGGTTAATGGAGAAGGGGCCGAAACAGAAGCTTCGACCGAAACTCTAAGTCGCTTATCACGATCTGGTCATCGTCGCAAAGAGAAGGTTGAAGCGAGGTCAAGAGACCAAGAGGATGTAGAAGAGTCGTTAGAAAACCAAGAAGATGAAAAGTCCTTGGGGCGCTATGCCATTAAGCGACCAGTTCCCTTGTCACTACCAATTGCTTTTAGTGTCCTACTTGGGATGGTCCATGTAGCTCTTCCTTTTATCAACTTAGTTGCGACTAATCAACAAACCCAGGACTTATATGCCGGTTGGGCGATTTCTCAAGGTCAAGTTCCCTATGGTCATTTCTTTGGGGTCAATGGTTTGCTCTACTACGGGCTCAGCGCTTTAGGAAGTTTGGTAGGAGGTCAAGTTCTCTTGGTGGCCTTCCAGATTTTAGCTTACTTTTTTGCTGGGACGAGCCTGTATCGGATGGTTAGAAGCCTGGTTGCAAGTGAAAAAATTGCAGGACAAGTTCAGCTGCTCTTCTACCTTCTTGCTGGAGTGCTTGGCTTTGGCGGGAACTATGCTGTCTTTTATGCCCTTCCCTTCTTGTTTGGCTCTATGAATTTCATCCTTGCTTATCTAGAAGGTGAGAAAACGGACGAATCCTTTGTCGCCTATGGTGCAAGAGC
>CADFQU010000028.1 GCA_902836505.1 Streptococcaceae bacterium | reverse complement strand
GGGACGACGAAATCGAATTCTAACGAATGACCGATTTCTGTCCCACTCTCTTTTTATTCTGTTTTTTCAACGTTCAAGATTTTCACTTGGTAGCTTCCTGCTGGAGTTTCAATCGTCACAGTATCCCCTGTTTTCTTACCAATTAGAGCATGACCAATTGGACTTTCATTTGAGATCTTACCAGCAAAAGCATCCGCTCCCGCTGAACCAACAATGATGTAGACATCTTCTTCGTCTTCACCAATTTCTTGCACAGTGACTGTTTTTCCGATCGCTACTTCATCAACAGCGACTGCATCACTATCTACAATTTCAGCATAGCGAATCTTTGTTTCTAGGCTGGAGATTTGCCCTTCAACAAAAGCTTGTTCGTCTTTAGCTGCTTCGTATTCACTGTTTTCTGAAAGGTCTCCGTATGAACGAGCAATTTTAATCCGCTCTACAACTTCTGGACGACGAACTAATTTCAATTCTTCTAATTCAAGTTCTAACTTTTGCTTTTCAGCAAGGGTCATTGGATAGGTTTTTTCTGCCATATTTATTTCTCTTTTCTCTTTTCTATTATTTTTTTCGAACTAAAAAGGTGTGGCATGCCACATCCTCCTTAGTTTGAGCTACGTTCTGGTAATTTACTATTCCCGTGTTCTTCCACGTTTTTAGTGTGTTTCTCAAAAGTATTCGCAAAATAGACTTCCCCTGTCTCTACATTTGCGACAAAGTAGAGGTAGTCTGTCTTGCTTGGGTTGACGGCTGCTTCAATTGCAGAGAGCCCTGGACTATCTACTGGACCAGGCATCAAACCAGTATTCTTGTAGATATTATAAGGTGAATCAATATTGGTGTCAATCGTTGCGTCTTCTTTCAGAGTCGTCTTCTTGCCTAATTGACCTTGTGCGTACAAGATGGCAATATTACTTTGAAGAGGCATATCTTGATTCAAACGGTTATAAAAGACACTGGCAATATCCTTGCGGTCTTTATCTGTAGCGCCTTCTTTTTCAATCAAAGAAGCCAGAGTCAATGCCTCATTGACATCAATGTTTTTAGCTTCCATAGTGTCATAGTAGGCTGAAAGATTTTGGTCCATTGCAGCTAACATTTGGTCCACAAGATCTTCCATTTTACTATCTTTTCCATAGCCGTAAGTAGCTGGGAAGAGATAGCCCTCTAAGCGATAGCGTACCCCACTTTCTTTGGACGGTAAGGTTGCTAGTAACTTAGGATATTTGGCTACCATCTTTTCAATAAAAGCATCATCTTGGATTACTTTTAAGAATTCTTCTTGCGTATATGGAGTCTTGGCACCAGATTTAGAACTAGCATCCACAGAAACCACTTGCGCGATTTGATCAATTGTGTAGCCCTCAGGAATCGTAATTTTTCCTAAGACCGGTGGTTCCGGAGTTTTGGTCCCTTGCTCTTGCAATTTTTGAATAATGGTCTCTAGATCCATACTCTTTTGTAGATTGAAATAACCGGATTGGAAGTTTCCATAATTCTTAAACTTGGTGTAATAGTTGAAGAACTGACCATTCTTAATCAAGCCTTTTTTCTCCAAGATAGTCCCAATTTCACGATTGCTAGATCCAGCAGGAATTTCAACGGTTACAAACTCTGTAGACTTGACATCCATTGCATTTAAGTTAGATCGAACATAGGTCACTGCGAAAATTCCAGTTGCAACCATTAAGACAAAAAGAATTCCTAGAACCGTCAAGACGATTCGTTTAGCAATAGTATTCTGTTTTTTCTTTTTCTGAACACGTTGGTCACGATCCTTGCGCGAAACACTAGATACCGGGGTTTCTTTTTTCGAAACAGTTACTGGCTGACTTGAGACTTCTGGTTCTCGAGTTGGCTCTTGAACTGGTAGAGGTGTTTCTTCTTGAGTTTCATCTTCTATACCTTTAAGGTCGGGAATTTCCGTAACTTCTGGTACTTCTGCTTCCTCTGGAATTTCTACTTTGTCCTGAACTTCGGACTCTTCTGACACAAGTTCAGGAAGTGATCCTTCCGTCTCACCTTGTTTGTTTTCTGCAATAGAGATTTCTTGAACAGGTAAGTCATATTCTTTTTCAACCTGTACGATCTGCTTATTTGCTTCTTCAAGATCACGGAGAATCCGCTCTTTAAAGCTTAATAATTTTTCATTCTCTTGTTGGTTATCAGTCAAATACTTGACCCCCCTTGTCATAATCCTTAATATTATATCTTAAAAGGGATAGAAAAGCAATAGGAACGAGGCTTGAGGGCCTCAATTCCTATTAATTACTTACTTGATGGGGACCTCCCATACTAAATCGTACCAGACTTCCCCAGCATAGTTAGAGGCCGAGCGACCTTCGTTTACAAAGCCGTTCCTTTCATAATACTCAATCAAGTAATCATGACAGGTCAGACTGACCCCTTCCCGTCCTTCTTCTAAAGCAACCCTCTTCATGGTCTCAAGCAGGGCTTTCCCAACCCCTAAGCCTTGTGCAGACTGAGCTATCGAAAGACTTGTAATGGTAATAAAACCTCCTGGTAGATGCGACTCATCCCTTACATCCACTGTAAAAGAACGGTCATCCACATATCTCTTTTGAGTAACTGGTCCTTCTAGATAGCCTAGGAGCTGGCCATCCTTTTCAGCCACTAAAAAGCTATTATGAAACGATTCGATATGTTTGGCAAGCACTGTCTCATCTATTGCTTCTTCTGGACTAAAATTTTCCAGTTCAATGGCAAGAATGGCTTCTAAATCATCAATAGTTGCACGACGAATGTTCATTTTTCTTCCTTTCTATAGGGACAGGCACCAACTTAGTTGATAGCCCTCAACTCCTGCTTCGTTATCCCCTATCTCTAGTTGGAAATCATTCATTTCAAAATACGGAATCAGTTCTTCCTGGCAGAGCACATGAATTCCTAACAAGGATTCTTGAGCTACAAGAGACTTGAGTGAGGCCAGTAACAAGGTACCAAAACCTTGTTTTCTAAAGTCTGGAAGAATTTCCAACCACAATAATTTTAAAGAGGGATTTTCGAGCTGATCCTCTGTTTGAATCAGGCAACTCCCAATCACTTGCTCTTCAAATTCCAAGACCAGGGTCCTGAATCCGTTCAGTTCTTGTCGTTTAGCACTTTGAAAAGAAAAATTTTGGGACGTGATCTGTTCGATCTCATCCCAATCAATTTCTTTAGCAAACCGAATCCTAAGGTTTGGTTGCATGGTATCTCCTTATTGAACGTTATTGGTCAAGTTCCCAAGTAAACGTTCAAATGAATATTCATAGGTCTGGATATCTCCTGCTCCCATGAAGACATAGACAGCATTGTCATGATCCAAGAGTGGAGAAACGTTTTCAGCTGTAATCACACCTGATTTCTTGATGATTTTCGCTTCTAGATCTTCCACTTTTACATCCCCATGATCCACTTCACGGGCTGATCCATAAATCTGTGCCAAGTAAACTGCATCGGCCTGGTTCAAGGCATCCGCAAATTCATCCAAGAGAGCAATCGTCCGAGTAAAGGTATGAGGTTGGAAGACCGCTACGATTTCCTTACTTGGATACTTTTGACGTGCCGCATCCAAAGTAGCAATGATTTCAGTTGGATGGTGGGCAAAGTCATCAATGATGACGGTATCGTTGACAATCTTTTCTGTAAAGCGACGTTTGACCCCGCCAAATGTTTTTAAGTGTTCCCGAACTAAATCAAGATCGAAGCCAGCGATATAAAGCAAACCAACGACCGCTGTAGCATTCATGATATTGTGACGTCCAAAGGATGGAATTTGAAATTGTCCCAAATCTTCTCCACGGAAGTGAACACTAAAGGTTGATCCAGTAGTAGAACGCAAGAGATCACTGGCTACAAAATCATTGCCCTCTTCTTCAAAGCCATAGTAATAGATTGGGGCATTAGCTGTAATCCGACGAAGCTCAGGATCTTCCCCATAGATGAACAAGGCTTTGGAGATTTGTTTGGCATAATCATTGAAGGCATTAAAGACATCTTCTAGGCCAGTAAAGTAGTCAGGATGGTCAAAATCAATATTGGTGATAATCGAATACTCTGGGTGGTAAGGCATAAAGTGACGTTCGTACTCGTCTGATTCAAAGACAAAGTACTTAGCACCTTTGGAACCACGGCCAGTTCCATCACCAATCAAATAGCTAGTATCTGTGATATTAGACAAGACATGGGACAAAATCCCTGTAGTAGAAGTTTTCCCGTGAGCTCCTGCTACTCCCATGCTGACAAAATCACGCATAAATTCACCCAAGAATTCATGGTAGCGTTGATAGGTGTAGCCTTGAGCATCTGCATAAGCAATCTCTACATTATTTTCAGGTTTAAACGCATTCCCTGCGATCAAGATTTGATCACCGGTAAGATTTTCTTCACTGAATGGTAAAATGGTAATCCCTGCCTGCTCTAAACCTCTTTGTGTAAAGTAGTATTTCTCCACATCAGATCCTTGTACAGTGTGTCCCATCTGATGGAGCATCAGAGCCAAGGCGCTCATACCTGCTCCTTTTATTCCGATAAAATGAAATGTTTTTGACATAGTTTCTCCTCCTGCTAGTCCAGATTGGTCACATCGAGTTCTTGTTTAATGGGTCTCGTTTGGATGTTTTGATGATCCTTGTTATAGATTTGACTCTTTTTCAAGAAATCATAATTATTCTTCTTTGGATTTTCTTCTTGGTGGGACTCTTGAACCGGAAGTTACTCTTCCTCCTCTAAAAGAATCAATTGCTCTTGTTTCAGTCGCTCGCCATATTTGATTAATTCACCTGAATTTTCTTTTTGAAAAGGAGCTGTTGGCTTCACTTTTGGCATGAAAGAAGGGGTGAATTTTTTCCGATTGGGTTTAGAGGCGATATCTGCTGTTAAATAAGGAGCCGTTCGCTTCTTTTTCAAATCAGCTCGCGCTGCTTCACGCGCCTCTTCTGCGTAGCGATTTGCCGGGCTCTTTTTATCAACAGGTTCCTTGAAATCCGGAGCCATTGGCTGCCTTCTTGACTTGGGCACTTCAAATGGTTTTTGAAGAGACTTTTGAAGGGATTTCTGATAGGGCTGCTCTGCAGTCTTTCCAGTAGCAATCGGCTCCCATTCTAAATAATTTTTATCTGTATACTCTCCAAGAATATTACTAATGAAGTCCCCGTCATCATATAAATTCATATGGGGCATTTGAGTTAGCATGATTTCATCATCTGCTACTTGTGGGAAATGCTTATCCGTCATCCTTCTTCTTCCTTTCGACACTTCATTAATTATAAACTATTCATTTTATTTTTCAAGTTATTCCACCGAAATACCTAAAATTTCCCGAATTTCTTCAATAGAAAGACTAGAGCGCGTGTCGGTACCATCTAATATGGTAGAAACTAAATGACGTTTGCTGGTCTGGAGCTCTTGTATTTTTTCTTCGATGGTCCCTCGAGTGATCATCCGGTAGACCTCAACATTCTTATCTTGTCCCATTCGATGGGCACGGCCAATTGCTTGATCTTCTACTGCAGGGTTCCACCATAGGTCAACTAGAATAACCGTGTCCGCACCTGTCAAATTCAAACCAACTCCACCTGCTTTCAAGGAAATGAGAAAGGCATCCCCTTGACCAGAGTTAAAGGCATTGGTCATGTCTTGGCGTTCATTAGCTGGCGTAGATCCTGTAATTTTAAAAGAAGTCATCTTCAGAGCATCCAACTCTTTTTCAATGATATCTAACATCCATTTAAATTGTGAGAAAATCAAAACCCGTTGTTTGCCATCTTTTATATGTTCTAGCAGTTGTCGAAGGCTATCTAGCTTCCCACTTTCTCCAGCATAGTCCTCTAAAAAGAGGGATGGCGTATCACAAATCTGACGAAGACGCATCAAGCCTGATAAGATTTCCATCTTACTGCGATTAAGTTCCTCTTCAGAAGAGCTTAGAATACGATCTTGCATTTGCTTCAACTGAGCCAAATAGATTGTTTTTTGATCGTCAGCCAATTCATTCTTATAGGTCATCTCTATCAGATCCGGAAGTTCCTGCAAGACTTCACTTTTTTTCCGTCTCATGATAAAAGGCTTGACGTAGTGAGAAATGGTCTCTGGACTCAATTGTTTAAATTCTTTTTTACCGGGAAATAAACCAGGAAGAACAATTTGGAAAATCGACCAGAGTTCCTCCACATGGTTTTCTATTGGTGTTCCCGACAAAGCAAAAGTATGAGGAACATCGAATTTCCGTAAGTATTGAGCAATCTTGGTTTGGGAATTTTTCATGACCTGCGCTTCATCCAAGATTAAGTATTGGTACTGATTTTTTTCGTATTGCTCTACGTCCTGACGGAAGGAAGCATAACTGGTAATCGCTACCTGAGGATTGCTTGCAATAATCTCGTCGCGACTTGCTTTGAGGCCATAAATGACCTCCACTTTCATTTGTGGGGCGAACTTTTCGAACTCCTCTTTCCAATTATAGATTAAACTAGATGGAGCTAAGATCAAAATCTTAGAATCTGCTGTCACAACACTCGAGAGAAAGGCAATAGTCTGGAGTGTCTTTCCAAGTCCCATATCATCTGCCAAAATCCCCCCAAAACCGTAGTGATTAAGCATGGATAGCCAGCGGACTCCTAGTTCCTGATAATCTCGTAGTTTAGCTGTTACTTGCAGCTTACCTAATGGAAATTGCTCTGGATGAATCAAATCATGAGCCAAATGACGAAACTCTTCAGAAAATTGGACATTGTCAGCCGTCTCAAATAACTGGGAGAGCTGGAAAGCTGCAATGCGATTGGTTTGCAACTGCCCTGTCTTTGTCTTCTTTGCACGAAGATTCAATAAGGTCTGACTGATCCGCTTGGTTTCTTCATCAAAGATAAGGACCTTTCCTGTTTGACTGATATAATAGTCATTCTTCTCGATTAAGGCACTCATGACTTGGTCAACTTCAGAGGGATCAATGGAGTCAAATTCAAAACCAATTTCAAGCAGTCGTCCACTGGTTTGAATGTCAATCTTGGGCTTCTCCACCTGATACAAATCCAACAATTTCTCCGAAACTTCTACCTCTCCTAGTTGTTCAAATAATGGAATGGTCTGCTGAAAGAAAGGATAGATTTGTTTAGGAAGTAGAGAAGACCGTTTGGTCTGAAAGTGATTGGTAAAACCAGCTGCCAAAATGGTTTCAAAAACCATACGTTCCTTATCAAAGTTACTGGAATAAGGCAGATCCTTGAGATCTTGCTCAGAACGAACGATACGGTCCTCGTAGACAAAGGCTACTTCTAACAACACTTCTCCCTGTTCAGATAAATCGAAGGTGAAGTGAGGTTGAAAATCATGGATATAGAAGTTACTTGGTGCTTTCACCTCACCAATTTCCCTGAATTGCTCTAAGCTATAGGTCAATTTGGTCTGATCCGACAAATCAAACTGAACATGTCTCTTCTGATCACTGGATAGGGGTAAACTCTGAACCGCCTCAATCAAAATCTTTTGAAGGGGCGAGATTTGGTAGAAATGGCCATTTGCCAAAAGAAAGCGACCTTCCACCATTTTATAGGAAGACACTTGGACCTGTAGTTCGATAAACTCCTTCATTTCCACGACTTGGAAAGAAAACAAGCCTGAATCTTCCTGGAGTTCTTGAAAGAAAACTTCCTGATAGGTATCCATCCCGACTTCAAGGGTAAAGGACGGTAAATCCATCAATAATTGCACAGCCTCTTCAAAGAAGCTCATTGGAAAGTAAAGGTGACGGCCTCCATTTGGAAAGAATAGAGCATCATGTACCGTGTCCCCCGATAATAACCCTTCTAAGAATCGTATCAAGGCGCGACTTTCAGGGTCAAAGGCCGCATAGGAAATCGGCTCATAATAACTTTTCCCAATCGCAAAATGGGACTGTTTTCTGATAGCTTGCAAAAAAGCCACAACATCCCGCACTACATACGTTCTCTCATCCGGTCTGCGATAGATACGAAGGGTCCACAAAAACTGACCAGAATAGTCGTCCACATGACCGGTTGCTGAGAGACCAAAACGGACCTCTTTGCTTTCAATTTTTGGAAGGACTTGATCTAAAAACAGACTTCCAAAAGATACTTTTTCCTTTGTTTCTTGACTTTCTGTTGCATCTTGCTCCAAACCAAGCAAGAGTTCTTTTCCTTCTTCATCATTTTTTAAAAAGGCTTCACCCGCAGCTAAATGCACACAGAATTTTTTCTTCTGGAAAAAATCACAACTACAAAAAATTGCTTGATCATCCAGGCTATATCGGAGGGAGTCATTGTCAATTCTGAAATAGAGGTACTGATTTTTCATTTCCTGTAGGGTTACTTTGCCGTTTTCATAGAGAAGGATTCCTTCTGAACGGATTTTCCCAGGAATTAATTTTGCCATATTTACCACCTTATGTTTATCTCTTTATTATAACATATCCCCTCTAAAATAGAAAAAGAAGACAAAGAATTGTAAAGAATTCAATGCCTCATTTTACAATCATCTAAGCCCACTTTTCTTTTTTTATTCAAAAAGAGGCTGGGACAAAAGTCCTAGCCTCTCAATTGTCTTTGGATTGTCGAGC
>CADFQU010000027.1 GCA_902836505.1 Streptococcaceae bacterium | reverse complement strand
ACTCTTACATTATACTATCTAAAAATCGTTTCTGCAACTGTTTAACTCTTAAAAAATATGGTATAGTTATTAAGATAGAAAATGCAAAAGTTGTGGAGGAAATAATCATGGGTATTTTTGCAGGTTTGATGGGCAATGCTTCTCAAAAAGACGTCGATAAGGTTGAAAAAGATTTAGGGGATATCCTAGTTCCAGGTGAGCAGGTAACTCTGGCTTTTAGTTTGATTCGTGACTTGATTGTCTTTACTGAGTACCGTCTGATTTTGGTGGACAAGCAAGGAATGACAGGGAAGAAAACATCATATAAATCCCTTCCTTATCGTTCTATTTCGCGTTTTTCAGTAGAAACATCTGGTCATTTTGATTTGGATGCTGAATTAAAAATTTGGGTTTCTTCAGCTGTAGAACCATCAGAAACACTTCAATTTAAGAGCGACAATAGTGTCATCGAAATCCAGCAGGCCTTGGCAGCAGCTGTTTTGCGTTGATAAAAAATAAATTTAAATAGTCTTCATCTAGCGATTTAGGACAATCGGATAGGAGCACTGGCAGATAAGGTAAAGAGGGAGCAAAATGTTCGTTGAAAAAAAGTTAGGAGATGGCCGGAGTTGGATTAATATTGATTCTGACTTGATTGCGGAAACCTCCCAGTTGTACCAAAAGTATGGTATTGATCAAGAAACCATTGAATATGCATTGGATAAAAACGAACGTGCCCACATGGATTACAACCGTGAGAATGGGACCGTAACCTTTATCTATAATGTCTTGGACATGGAAAAGGAAAAGGAATATTATGAAACCATTCCGATGACCTTCATTGTCCAGGGGCCACGTCTTGTGACTATTAGTAACCGAGACAACGCCTATATTATTGCACAAATGGAACGCTATGTCGATAATCACGAGAGTTTATCGACCTTTAAGCTTTTATTTGCAGGGCTTGAGATGATTAGTAATGCTTATTATCCGATTATTGAGCGTCTAGATAAGCACAAGGATGAAATCACTCGTCTCTTACGAAAAACGACAACTAGTAAGAACCTTTATGCTCTTTCTGACGTTGAAACAGGTATGGTCTATCTGGCATCCGCTGCCAAGCAAAATCGCATGCTCTTGGAACATATCAAGGCTCACCTAATCTACCGCCAATTTGATGATGTTGAAAAAGAACAGTTTGATGATGCCATGATCGAGGCCAGACAGTTGGTATATATGACGGAGTTGAACAGTCAAGTCTTGCAACAGCTATCTAGCTCCTACAATAACATCCTAAATAATAATCTGAATGACAATTTGACTACCTTGACCATCTTAGAAGCTCTGTTAGCGGTCTTAGCAGTTGTCACTGGTTTCTTTGGAATGAACGTTCCATTGCCGTTTACTAACGATCCTAATGCATGGATTTATATTTCGATTGCTAGCTTGGTCTTGTGGATGATTTTATCACGAATTTTGCGCTGGATTGCCCATAAACGATAAAAAAAGAGAGGTAGGGAAGAAATTCCTTACCTCTTTCGTATCTTGGCTATTTCAGAAAATCCTTCATTTTTAACTCTGCCTCCCCTAAGAAGAAGAGGCAGTTTTGATACAAGTGATCGACTGTACATAATCTTCTTGGAAATAGTAGGAGTAGATTTAAAAGTACTGAGTGGATTATAAACAATTTATAATTGGATTGAATCGTTGAATCAGTTAAATGAATGAAGCATTTTAATTATACTGAAATATCCTAAATACTAAATTTATTATACATACTTTTATTTTAAAAATCAAGAAAACAAACCCAAAATAAAAGGGGTTTTTGTGAGAAAAAACCTTTAGAAAGCCTAATGTAAGGCTGTTTTTCTGAGAGGATTCAAAGTAAAGAAGAGACTTCACAGTCTTTTATATTATTGCAAATTTAAAAAGAAATAAAAAAGAGGTTATACTAATGAAACAAAGGTGAAAAAAACTTTTTTTGAAAGGGGTTACACGATAAAAAACTTTTAACTTGTTTCGTTTTACTATCTTTTAACCCAGGTCTGTGGTATACTAGATAGGTTGCAAAGAAAGCAGTACTTTTCTTTCGTGGAAAAGAAGCAACACGATCTTTCATAAAAGCTATGAAAGTACGTCATGACAAGAAAAGTATAAACTAAGCGCTATAGGATGGCTTCGCACCATCTTTAGAAAGAAGAATAACGTGAAATTTAATGAATTTAATCTTTCTGCTGATTTGTTAGCAGAAATTGAAAAAGCAGGATTTGTAGAAGCAAGTCCTATCCAAGAGCAAACCATTCCTTTGGCTCTTGAAGGTAAAGATGTAATAGGTCAAGCACAGACTGGTACAGGGAAAACAGCAGCCTTTGGCTTGCCAACCCTTGAAAAAATTCGTACAGAAGAAGCAACTATCCAAGCTTTGGTCATCGCCCCAACTCGTGAACTGGCTGTTCAAAGCCAAGAAGAACTCTTCCGCTTTGGTCGTAGTAAGGGTGTAAAAGTCCGTTCAGTATACGGTGGTTCAAGTATTGAAAAACAAATTAAGGCACTTAAATCAGGGGCTCATATCGTTGTAGGAACACCAGGACGTCTCCTAGACTTGATCAAACGCAAGGCCTTGAAATTACAAGATATTGAAACTCTCATCCTTGATGAAGCAGACGAAATGCTTAATATGGGATTCCTGGAAGATATCGAAGCAATCATCTCACGTGTCCCAGAAAATCGTCAGACTCTACTCTTTTCAGCAACCATGCCTGATGCCATCAAACGTATTGGTGTTCAGTTTATGAAAGAACCTGAGCACGTCAAGATTGCAGCCAAAGAATTAACAACAGAACTGGTAGACCAGTACTATATCCGTGTTAAAGAACAAGAAAAATTTGACACCATGACACGTCTGATGGATGTTGATCAACCTGAATTGTCAATCGTTTTTGGTCGTACGAAACGCCGTGTAGACGAGTTAACTCGTGGATTGAAGATCCGTGGTTTCCGTGCAGAAGGGATTCATGGAGATTTGGACCAAAACAAACGTCTTCGTGTCCTTCGTGATTTTAAAAATGGCAACCTCGATGTCCTCGTTGCAACAGACGTTGCTGCTCGTGGTTTGGATATCTCAGGTGTGACCCATGTCTACAACTATGATATTCCTCAAGACCCTGAGAGTTATGTTCACCGGATTGGTCGTACAGGGCGTGCAGGTAAGTCAGGTCAGTCAATTACCTTCGTTTCACCTAATGAAATGGGTTATCTCCAAATCATTGAGAACTTGACTAAAAAACGCATGAAAGGTCTCAAGCCAGCAAGTGCAGAAGAAGCCTTCCAAGCTAAGAAGCAAGTAGCTCTTAAGAAAATCGAACGTGATTTTGCTAATGAGGAGATTCGTAGCAACTTTGAGAAGTTTGGCAAGGATGCTCGTCAATTGGCCTCAGAATTCAGCCCAGAAGAATTGGCTATGTACATCCTTAGCTTGACGGTTCAGGATCCAGACAGTCTTCCAGAGGTTGAAATTGCGCGTGAAAAACCACTACCGTTTAAACCGTCTGGTGGTGGATTTGGCGGAAAAGGCAAGTCTGGTCGCGGTGGCCGTCGTAGTGATGAACGCCGAGATCGTGATCGCCGTGGCAATGGTCGCCGTGATGATTATCGTAAAGGTGGACGCTCAAAGGATCGTTTTGATAAAGAGAAGCGTTACCGTAAGGACAATAAAAAACCACGCAATACTTCAAGTGAGAAGAAAACAGGCTTTGTTATTCGTAACAAAGGAGATAAATAAAAAATACAAGGGTAAACAGACGTTTACCCTTGTATATTTATAAGGAGACCGAAATTCGTAAACAAAACGTTTGCTATCATCTTGTGACAACGCTATCAATTCTGTTAACATATTAAGAATACAACTTTTATTTAGCCCTGTCAACAGGTTTGCTAAAAAAAATCTACTTTTTTTAAAAAAAAGAACAAAAAAATGATCATTACACAAAAACGATCAACAAAATAAGTGGTTAATATAGAAAAATTAGAGTGAAATGTTTGTTTCTTATTGAAATTGTTTACTTTTATAGTATAATGAAAGCATAATCAGGAAAGTAGGACATCATATGAAAGAGAGTAGACATGTAGCAATCTTACAAGAGTTGGATAAAAATGAAGTGGTCTCTGTTAAGGATCTAAGCGATCTCTTGGGTGTAACCGATATGACAATTCGACGTGATTTGATGGACTTAGAAGAACAAGGCTTGTTGGTACGTGTTCATGGAGGGGCCCATCGAAAAATCAAGGATAGTCTAACAGAAGTCTCCCATACAGAAAAGAACATGTTGAACGTGGAAGAGAAAAGGGAAATTGCTCAAAAATGTGCGGCTTTAATCGATGAAGGCGATACAATTTTTATTGGAGCAGGGACCACTACAGATTTTATTGGCGATTATCTTGATGGGAAACATGTTAGTATTGTCACCAATTCCTTGCCTATCTTTGAAAAATTAAAAGACCAGCCCAATTGTGACATTATTTTAGTTGGCGGACGCTATAGGGTCAAGACACAGACCTTTGTAGGACAGTTTGCCAATAAGCTCTTAAAGGAAATAAAAGTTTCGAAAGCCTTTATCGGGGTAAATGGGATTGATGGTCATACAGCAATGACCGCAAACGAAGAGGAAGGAAATGGCAATAAAATTATTCTCAACAATGCCATTGAAAAGTATGTAGTCGCAGATAACAGTAAGTTTGATAGCTATTCTTTCTATGCTTTTTACCGTCTAGATGATTTAGATGCGGTGATTACAGATCATTCTATCTCTAAAAAAGTGCGAGAAAAATACAATTCTTATACAAAAATTTTGTAAAGATGTCTAAAGAAAGAGCTAAAAGGCCAGGATCAAGCAGATTCTGGTCTTTTTCATTTCCTCTAATATATAATGATCTACAAATAAATCTATAAAAAAAGAACAAAAAAGAACAAAAAATTACATATTGTAATTGACAGCGTATTCATATAGTGATATACTTATCATGTAAATAAAAAAAGGTAAAAGTGGAAGGGGTGAAAAGATGGGATTAAATCAACTGTTTAATCGAGAATTAGTCTTTTGCCTAGATGTTGCGGATCAAGAAGAATTGTTTGACCAGGTTGCAACTTTATTGGAAGAACGTCAGATTGTGACAGATTCTTATCGAGTTGCATTGAAAGAAAGAGAAAAATCGTTCCCTACTGGTTTAGATATGGAATTTCTAGGGAAGGATCTTCCGAATGTAGCTATTCCTCATACGGATATCATCCATAACCTGACAGAGAATATTGTAGTCGTTCGATTAAAAAATCCGGTAACTTTCCACAATATGATCGCGCCTGATAAGGAAGTAGATGTTTCGCTTTTATTCTTCATCATTAACAATTCTAGTTCCAGCCAAACAAACATTTTGGCTCATTTGATGGATTTCTTTACGACAAACGAAAATCTTGAAAATATGTCGAAATTGGAAAATGAAGAAGACTTATATCGCTATATTACCGAAGCGATTGCTTAATAGTAACAACAAAAAATATTTATAATGGAGGTCATTCAAATGATTAAAATTTTAGCTGCCTGTGGTGCAGGGGTTAACTCAAGTCACCAAATCAAAAGCGCTCTAGAAGAAGAGCTTTCAAACCGTGGATATGATGTACAATGTGACGCGGTAATGGTGAAAGATGTCAATGAAGACTTGATTAGAGGTTATGATATCTTCACACCAATCGCTGCAACAGATTTAGGCTTTGATCCTGGTATTCCAGTAGTTGAAGCTGGTCCAATCTTGTTCCGTATCCCAGCAATGAGCGCTCCGGTATATGACAATATCGAAGCAGCAATCAAAGAACACGGCTTAAGCTAATTTGTTTATCTATATTTTGTAAGTGATTTTTATGTTGGAAATTGCTGACATTCTTAATTTTGTAAAATATAAAAATATAAATCGGGAGGATTTATTATGAATGGCATTATCGATTTTGCCAATAAGTTTTTCAAACCCATTCTAGATATGGGTGCACCGATCATCATGTTGATCGTCCTAACTCTATTGGCACTTTTGTTTGGAGTGAAATTCTCCAAAGCGCTTGAAGGTGGTATTAAACTTGCCATCGCCCTTACTGGTATCGGTGCGATCATCGGTATGTTGAATGGAGCTTTCTCAGCGTCTCTTGCAAAATTCGTTGAGAACACTGGTATTCAATTGAATATCACAGACGTTGGTTGGGCGCCTCTTGCGACTATCACTTGGGGGTCTGCCTGGACACTTTACTTCTTGCTAGTTATGTTGGTTGTCAACGTTGTCATGCTTGCAATGAAGAAAACAGATACACTTGATGTCGATATCTTTGATATCTGGCACTTGTCTATCACAGGTCTTTTGATTAAATGGTACGCGGATAAAAATGGAGTTAGCGCAGGAGTTTCCCTCTTAGTTGCAACTCTAGCAGTAGTCCTCGTAGGGATTATGAAGATCATCAACTCAGACTTGATGAAACCAACATTTGATGACTTGTTGAATGCACCTAGCTCTTCACCAATGACATCAACTCACATGAACTACATGATGAACCCAATCATCATGGTTTTGGATAAAATCTTTGACAAATTCTTACCAGGTCTTGACAAATACGACTTTGACGCAGCTAAATTGAACAAGAAAATTGGTTTCTGGGGATCTAAATTCTTCATAGGTTTCCTTCTTGGTATCGTCATCGGTATCATGGGTACTCCACAACCTGTTGCTAATGTTGAGGATGCTAAAACTTGGGAATTGGTTATTAAAGGTTGGTTGAGTCTTGGTTTGACTGCCGGTGTCTGCTTGGAATTGTTCTCATTGATCGGTTCTTGGTTTATCGCAGCGGTAGAACCATTGTCACAAGGTATTACAAACGTTGCTACTAAACGTCTTCAAGGACGTAAATTCAATATCGGTTTGGACTGGCCATTTATCGCTGGTCGTGCTGAAATCTGGGCTTGTGCAAACGTACTTGCACCAATCATGTTGATCGAAGCAGTGCTTCTTTCTAAAGTCGGAAATGGTATCTTGCCACTTGCAGGGATCATCGCTATGGGTGTGACTCCAGCTTTGTTGGTTGTAACACGTGGTAAATTGATCCGTATGATCGTGTTTGGAACACTCTTGTTGCCACTCTTCCTTCTTTCAGGTACTCTTATCGCACCATTCGCTACTGAATTGGCGAAAAGTGTAAAAGCCTTTCCAGAAGGAGTTGACAAAGCTCAATTGATCACTCACTCAACTCTTGAAGGACCTGTTGAAAAATTGCTCGGTTGGACAATCGGTAATGCAACAACTGGTGATATTAAATTGATCATTGGTGTGGTTGCCTTCTTAGCATTCTACGTTGGAATCTTTGCATGGTACAGAAAACAAATGATCAAACGTAACGAAGCATACGCAGCAAATGCAAAATAATCCGCTCCTAAATATGTAACTTGATAAAACTAGGGTATCAATTTTCCAGATATGGAGGGGTAGCCTAGTTTTTTCTCTAAAATAACATGCTAAGGAGTGAAATATGAGGATAGTTTTAAAAAATAATGATCTGGAAGTTTGTTTCAAGGAGCTAGGTGGTGAGCTGGCTTCTATCAAGGATCAGGATGGTATCGAATATCTTTGGCAGGGTGATGCTCAGTATTGGAGTGGTCAAGCCCCAGTTCTCTTTCCTATCTGTGGTTCGGTTCGAAATGATACGACCTTGTATCGTCCTCAAGGTGTTGGGAAGATCCCTCGCCACGGGCTGGTTCGCAAGAAAAACTTTGAGCTAGTAGAGCAGACAGAAGACCGGGTGACTTTTGGGATAGAAGATACGGAAGAAACCTATCAGCAATATCCCTATCATTTCAGATTAGAAATTTCCTATCAATTGCTAGGTAGGAAGATTCAAGTTACCTATCGAGTTTACCATCTTGGTGAGGAAGGAGTCATGCCCTTTTTTGTTGGTGGCCATCCAGGATTTAATTGTCCGTTAATGGCAGATGAAGGATTTGAAGATTACTACCTGGAATTCGAACAAGAAGAGACCTGCAGTATTCCAAAATCCTATCCAGAGACAGGATTGCTAAATGTCTTTGACCGGACGCCTTTCTTACAGCAAGAAAAAATCTTGAATCTCAATTACGACCTCTTTCAAAAGGATGCCATTACCATGGATTGTTTACAATCAAGAAGTGTGACACTCCGTTCTAGAAAGCACGAAAAGGGGATCAGTGTTCATTTTCCAGATTTTTCAAACTTGATCATCTGGACAACACCAAATAAAGGACCATTTATTGCTTTAGAGCCGTGGTCTGGTTTATCTACTTCGCTTGAAGAGAGTGATTATCTTGAATATAAAAAACAAGTTCGACTGTTACAAGCAGGTCAAGTAGCTGAACTTGGATTTGAAATCGAAATTTTATAGAAAATAATGTTGTTGAATATAGAAGTTTCTATATTTGATTGAAAAATGAATGAATAGAAGGAGCATAATATGTCAGTTATTATTGGTGCGGATGTAGCAGGTATTCGCTTAAAAGAAGTAGTCAAAGAATATTTGGAATCAGAAGGTTTCCAAGTCGTGGACGTGACAGAAGAAGGACAAGACTTTGTCGATGTGACCTTAG
>CADFQU010000026.1 GCA_902836505.1 Streptococcaceae bacterium | reverse complement strand
AGGATTTCCTGGATGTTTGATACCTTCTTATCGGTGATCAAAATATAAGGATTTTCAAGGTCTGCCACCATTTTTTCATTATCAGTGACCATGTATTGAGAGAGATATCCTCGATCAAACTGCATACCTTCAACGACTTCTAACTCTGTTTCCATACCACGAGATTCTTCAATCGTGATCACTCCGTCGTTGCCCACTTTTTCCATGGCTTCTGAAATGTATTCCCCGACTTTTTCAGAACGAGAAGAGACAGCAGCAACCTGGGCGATAGCCTCTTTATTGGCAACCGGAATCGCATTGTCTTTCAAGGCCTCAACAGCAGTCGCAACCGCTGCTTCAATCCCACGACGGATACCGATTGGATTCGCACCTGCTGTAACGTTCTTGATCCCTTCACGGACGATGGCTTGCGTCAAGACAGTCGCAGTCGTTGTTCCGTCTCCAGCGATATCATTGGTCTTCGAAGCAACTTCTGATACCAATTTGGCACCCATATTTTCGAAGTGGTCTTCCAATTCGATTTCTTTTGCGATGGTCACCCCATCATTGGTAATCAATGGTGACCCAAATGATTTTTCAAGAACCACATTACGGCCTTTAGGTCCCAAGGTCACCTTAACAGTATCTGCTAGGATATCAACCCCACGGACCATGGCTGCACGAGCATCTGATGAAAATTTAATTTCTTTTGACATACATCTTTCTCCTTTCTGATTCTTTAAGCTTCAACAATGGCAAGAATACTTGCAGTCCCAACAATCGTGTACTTCTCATCGCCGTCTTTCACTTCAACGCCTGCATGATTTTCCACCAAGACAGTATCACCGACTTTGACGCTTGGTGCTACCAACTCACCACTGAGGGTCCGAACTCCCTCACCTACAGCGATGACTTCTGCTGTTTTGGTTTCAGCTTGACTTGCTTTTGCGATGACAAAGCCACCGACTGTTTGTTCTTTTTCTTCTACTTTCAAGACCACGCGGTCTCCTAATGGTTTTAACATATCGTTCCTCCATTCCTGTATTTTAGCACTCTTTTATATCGAGTGCTAACTCATGTTTCTATTGTATCACTTGGTCAAAAATAGTCAAGAAAAAAACACCTCAATCTTTTCGAAGTGTTTTCGATTTCTAGCCAACCAGATCTAGTTTTTCTTGGTAAGCTTGGACAACTTTTTGTAGGTTGGCTCGACCACGATACATCCCATATCCCACTACCAACATCCCCACGATCCCGAACAGGGCGATCAAGCTACCTAAGATCAAAAATAGTAGGGAAGTCTTGTGAAAGAAATAAATCAGCAGCCCACCGATACTAGCCATGAGAAAGAGCACACTAAACCAACGCCCCAAGTTTTCCAACATATGCCGTTGGTAGCGAATTTCCGTCTCATACCCTTTTATTAATTCTTGTCTGGTGTGCATAGATGCCTCCTTCAATAAAAATTGAGAATGAAGTATTCGTAAAGGAGGTCACGTACTTCATTCTCAATGCTCCGGTTGCAATAAACTATTTCTAGTTTTCTCTTAGTATTTGAGACCTGGATCAAAGATTCCAAGAGCTACCCCAGCCAAGGCGATGATGACCAAGAGAAGCATCACCTTGTTTGGTGAGACTTTCTTCTTCGCCATGAGCCACCAGCAAAGAGTGATAAAGGCAGCAGTTAAGAGACCTGGATAAACACCATCAATCTTTTCTTGGATTTTGAGGAAGGCCTCTCCGTCAGCATTTTTAAATTCGAGGGCTGTTGTAACAGAGACCCAAGTCGCTGCTACGGCACCGATGACCATACCACCGACTACACTGATCGCTTTGCGAAGGGCTTGTCCTTTTGGTCCTACAAGGAATTCAACCGCCTTGTCCCCTAAGTGATAACCTTTGAAGAAAGCGAAACGCATTCCCAAGTATACCAAGAGGTTCCAAACGACGATGTAGAAGAGAGCCCCTGCAATGTTTCCACCTTTAGAAAGACCAAGGGCAATACCGAGAAGTACAGGGATTAAAGTCCCAACAACCAAGGAGTCACCAATTCCAGCGATTGGTCCCATCAGACCAGCACGCATCCCGTTGATGGTTTCGCCATCTACTGCTTCCCCATTGGCACGAGCTTCTTCCAAACCAGCTGTAATCCCTACAACCAGTGATCCTAGTTGGGGTTCGGTATTAAAGAAGGCTGTATAGGTTTGCATAGCTTCTTTTTGTTCTTCTTTAGAATCATACATTTCTTCCACGATTGGAAGCATAGAAGTCAAATACCCAAAGGTTTGCATGTGTTCTTGAGAGAAACAGGTCAAGTGACCATAATACCAATGATGGAATGCTTTGGTTAGCGTTTTCTTTGAAATTTTCTTTTTATCAGCCATCTTAGATATCCTCCTCATCATCGTCAAAGTCATTTACTCCAGCAGGGACGACTTTCATTGTTTTAATCACTTCAAGTTCATAGTAGATCACTGCAAAGATTAATGAAACTACCGCACTCGCTACCAAGTTCAAGCCAAGAGATTTTGCCAAAGTAAATCCAACAAAGAATGGAATGAAGTCTCTCACTTCTGTAACGATTTGCTTCAAGAGGATAGCAATACCGACACATGGAAGAAGGGCACCGACTGTAAAGAGGGCTTTCATCCAGTAACCATCCATCGGAAGGTATTGTTTCATCAAATCCACCATGTTTTCACCGAATTTGGTGATAATCATTGTTGGAAGGAAAGAGAAGAGGAAATGAGAGATCCAAGGGTAAACCCAGTCAACTGCGTAGAGTTTTTTGAAGTTTCCTTCTTCAACGGCTTTCCAACCGATGTGTTGCCAAAGCAAATTCATTGTCGCAGTACCGTAGAAAAGAACGGTACCGATGGTCCCAACGGCTGCACCGATTGGGGCTGCTGCTGCTGCAATTGCTGCCTCACCAGTAATATTGTTAGCATGAACAAATAAGATAGAAAGAGGAATTCCGATATAAGAAATAGCCCGCACATCGGCAGATACAGTTCCACCAGGAGTAACCAAGGCGATGTATACGACCTGAAGGGCAACCCCGACCATGATACCGGTTGTCACATCTCCAAGGATCAACCCTGAAATCAAACCTCCGACCAGGGGACGACCAAGTGTATAGTTCCCGATACTGGAACCACCCATACCAGGCATTGAAGACAAGCTGGCGAAAATACCAAGCAAGATTGCTTGAATCCATGAAATTGTCATAACAAACGCTCCTTTTGTTTGTAAATATAGTTTAGTGACGAAGAGCTAGAATGTGCTCCCCTTTCTAGAATCCGAATTTTGATTTAAAATCATCCCAGTAACCAATCGACACATCTGGTAACAACTGGAATTTTACCTTGTAACCAGCAGCCTGAATAGCTTCAATAGCTTCTGCTTCTTCCTGGGTGATGGATTGGTTGTTCCCCAATTTCACAGCACCCGGACGGTCATTTGCAGGACCGACAATGATTTCTTTGACATCCCCTGGAACAAATCCTTGGTCGACCAAAATTTCTTTCATATCGATGGGGTTCTTGGTAATCAAGAAATAGCGAGTTTCTGATTCAGTTACTTTTGCAGATTTTTCCTTGAAAGCTTCCTTGGTCCAAACAAAGGTTTTCTTATCTGAAGCCCCTTTATAGGCTTGGATCAAGACCTTATTGGAAGCTGCTGCGTCGTTGACGGCGATTAAGCCATCACAAGGCTTTTCTTTAGCCCATCGAGTTACTGTTTGACCGTGGATCATACGGTCATCAATGCGTACAAATGATACTACCATTTTCTAACCTCCCTAAATTAAATATCATCGTCTTCTTCATCATCACCCTCTACTGAAGCAAGGGCAAATTCTTGTAAGGCAGTGGAAGCTTCGGATAAAATCACTTGGGCTAAGTCTGCCCCCTCCATCATGTCCTTCATCACAACTGCTGTCAGCGCCATGGTCAAGTTCATTCCACCTAAGATCAAGGCTCCAGACAGCTTTCCTTGCTCCTCTAGCACCGTTGCAGCTGTTGTCAAAGGACTTCCACCTACAATGTCCGCTAGAACTAAGACAGAGTCCTCATCTGCCAAAGGTGCTAGAGCCTGACGAAAATCATGAGCAAAATCATCTACCGATTTGCCTTCTTTCAGTCCGACCGCAATCACCTGATCTATCTTATCCCCAGCAAACATTGCCAGTGAACTTTTCAGACCTTCTGCCAGTCCACCATGACTGACTAATACCAGATACTTCATCCTTTCGCCTCCTTTTTGATGACCTTATTGTATTGCTTTTGAAAGCGTTTTACTATTGTCATTTGTCACAAAGAAAAGTTGACATCTGTCAATAAAAAAATGACATCTGTCACTTGACAGATGCCTAGTTCTTCTTAACGAAACTTTTCCCGAAGCATTTCCTCAATAATCTTTTGAATTTGAGGCAATTGATTATCAATATCTTTTGCTTTAAGGGCATTATGAATGAGATAGTCCAATCGATCCCAGATATCAGTTGGCAGGTTCCCAGGAGTGCTCAGGACAGCTTTCTTCATAATTCGGTCCAGGGTCCGATTCGTCAGGGAGTCGGACCCAAAGTCATCCGCTTTAAGGAGGTCCCGACTTTCCGAACTATTGACCACCGAAGGGAGGACAGAGGTTCCCTGAGACTGCCGAAAGAGCTCCTGCTGGACCTGCTGGTCCTGGGTCAAAAATTCCATGAATTCCTTGGCCTCCTTGCTAGCACTGGCCCGAGAAGACAGAGCAAATAAGGACGTCTCCACTAAGGTTGATGGAGTAGAGCCAGAAGCCCCGGGCATAGGGATACAGGTCCAAGTGAAATTCGAATACTTGGCAACATGATAGGGATATGGTTTATAAGTTCTGTACTGGGCCAAGGTCATCGGATAAAAAGCGACCTTTCCTTCATCAAAATCCTTGGAAGTGACATTAAAGTTCCCATGAAGAGCTTCAAGTTTTTCGACAAAATAGAGCGAGCGCTTCATTTCTTTACTCGTCAGACTAATGTTATCCTGGCGGAACAGCTGTCCCCCGTAGGCTGCCAAAGCCTCTCGCCAAGTATAATCTGTACTTCCAAACTGATCTAGCTCCCCATCTCCATCCGTATCCTTCGTCACTTTTTGACAAATAGCATAAAATTCCTCCAAGGTCCACCCCTCTTTCGGAATAGCAATCCCTTCCTTTTCCAATAAATCCTTATTGACACACATCAAAACAGGATTGCTCTCAAATGGGAGGGCATATTGACGATTCTTGTACTTGCCGGCTTCTAGAGCAACTGGATAAAAATGAGAAGGATCGACCTGTTTTTCCATCAAGGGGGTCAAATCTTCCACCGCCCCACGCGCCGCTAACACTGGTAACTCTGTACTGGATACCATATATAGATCTGGCTCCTGTCCATGGAGGATCTGATTGGCTAACCAGTTCGCATACTTATTCTTCGGAATCCCGCTTTCATAGACAATCTTTACCCCTGGATGCGTTTTTTCAAAACGAGCAATCGCTTGGTCCAAGACTTTTTCTTCTGTTTGGGTGGGTACATCCCAGCTAGATCCTGCGTAGACCCCCAAACGGACAATCCTTGGCTGACGCTGCCACCAAATCCCTCCAGCAAGCAGAAGAAGCAAGAAGATCCCTAGAAAAAATCTGGTACCTCGTATCTTACGTTTTTTCTTCATCGGCCATCACTTTCTGTTCCAAAATCCTTAGTGGTCACACCTTTTTGAACAGACCAAATAGCTAGCTGGGTCCGATCCCGCAGGTTCAACTTAGACAAAATGGTTGACAGGTAATTCCGAATCGTTCCCTCAGACAGGAAAAGTTTGGCTGCGATTTCCTTATTAGACTCCCCAAAACCAACCTGCTGGATGATCCGCCATTCAGTCAGGGATAAGTCGCTCACATATTCTTCAGAAACGGAGATGGTGTAATTGCTCTGAGCCATCTGAGAAAAAATCTGAAAAACCTTACTAGCAATATTAGGGTTTATCATGGCTCCCCCATGATAAACAATTTGAATGGCTTGGTAGAGCTCCTCTGTTGAAGCCCCTTTAAGCAAATACCCTGAAGCTCCATATTTCAAAGCACGAAAGATGAAATCATCATCGTCAAAGGTGGTCAGAATGATGATTTTAACCTCAGGGAAGCGTTCCTTGACTTCTTTTGTTGCCATCACACCATCCATCTTGGGCATACGAATATCCATCAATACGACATCTGGTCGATCTTGAGGGATTCGCTCTAGCACCTCGTGACCGTCCGCCACTGCAGAAGTCACCTGAATATCTTGATGGGCAGACAAAATAATTTGGAGCGACTCGCGAATCAGTGCTTGGTCATCCGCAATCATTACTTTGATCATAAAATCTTTCCTCCTTTTTCTTTGGGCAATTCAATTCGTGTATAAAATCCATTTCGATTGGCAAATTCTATCCTTCCTCCCAAGATAGAGACCCGCTCTCGCATTTGTTTCAAGCCATAGCCGACCTGTAGTTGGTCAAAGCCGACCCCATTATCTTGGAGAATCATGACATAGGCATCTTCCACCAAAAATGAAATCTGCATGTAGGTCGCATGACCGTGGCGGACAGAATTGGTCATGGACTCCTGAATCACTCGAAAGACGGTGTCCTCCACCATGACATCCAGATCTACATCATCCCAGTCATAGGTTAGCTCGACTTGTAAGTTGGAAATAGCTTGGTATTCGTGAACCAATTTCAAAACCGCATCCCTCAAGGTATGGTCCTCCAAGGCACCTGGCCGAAGCTTGTTCAAAGAGCCCCGGACGTCCTTGATTCCATCTCGTACCACCGTAGAGACCGATTGAAGCTGGGTCTTGGCACGACCAGGGTCAATATCAATCAAAACCCCAACTGCATCAATCCCTGCAGAAATACCCGTCAAGGCATGGCCCAGAGTATCATGAATTTCCCGTGCTATTCGCTTGCGCTCCCGATCCTCCGCAATCTTTTCCGAAAGGGCCATGTAGCTATTTAATTCCGTATTAACCTGCGAAACCATTTCTAACTCTTTTTCAATCCGATGGTGCTCTGCCACTACCGATAAAATGTAAAAGAGAAGAGAAATAATAAAGACAACCATATTTAAAGAAGCTAGCGCATTTTTAGCGAATAGGATGAGCATCCGAATCGATGAAGGATAGAAGGCAATATAGGCATCTAGCGAAGGCAATTGCACAACTAGAGAAAGAATGTCATAATTGGTCACAAGGAGGACTATAAAACTCAGAAGGATAAAGGCAAACCAGTAGCGCCTATCTTTGGAACTACTAAACTCTTTGGAACCGTAAAAGATATCAGCAAATACCAAGAGGATGATCCCATTGTAGGAGAAGCTGAGGGCCATCATGACACCTAGCATCAGCAGTATTTCTAGAATATTCCATTTGTCAAAAACTGACCACTCCTGTGTCCCTTGACGCATCCGATAAAAGGTAATGAGAAGAATCCCTCCAAAGAGAAGAATGGAGATCCAAAAATTCTGAGCTGGTGAACTCGGTATTGCTCTTAATTGCTCCAATAATTGATACCCTTGCCCCTTGGCAATGATGTAATTGGTCGCATGTAGGTAGAGCGAACTGCTAAATAAAATGGCGATGAAATTAATGATTTTTAATAAAATCAAACTATAACGAATGCCGCGGAGCTTGGTCATTACTGCCACCCGTTGACATCGTATCGGTCAACATTATCCTTATCAATCATCTCTACTGGGATCTTATATTGCTCCTTGTAGGATTTACCTGTCCTCATGCACTCAATCACTTGCATCACCTGTCTTCCCATTTTAAGAGGAGATTGAGCAACTGTCCCTTCAATATCATCCGTCGTCGAAAGCAAAACCTTCATATCCGGAGAGCCATCGATTCCATAAATAGAAATCGGCATAGCTAATTGATTTTCCTTAATCGCTGCTAAAGCTCCGATGGCTGCCCGATCATTTAAGGCCACGACAGCATCAAATGCAAGACCGTCCTGAATGACCTGGGAAACAGCTGGCAGGGCCAATTCCGTTTGCCCACGAGTCTCTTCTCTCCCAACAATCTGATAGGCAGGTTCCGACTGAATCGTATCTAAGAACCCTTGAATCCGTTGCTCTGCCGATATCGTCCCCTTATGCTCTAAGAGGAGGATTTTCGCCTCTTTTTTCTGCTTCATCAAGCGCTGGGCTACCAAGACCCCTGCTTGGTAATTATCCGACACCACACTGGCATCCACCGTGAAATGGCTGAGCTGACTGTCCACTGCAATGATTTTAATCCCTGCCTGTTGGGCTCTCTTTAAGGAAGCAATGATTTTAGGGCTATCTCCTTTTACAGGATTAATCACAATCACATTGACCTTTTGTTGACGAAAATAATCAATCTGTTGACTTTGTTTTTCTTCGTCTAACTCTGGATTACGAACTAGAAGCAAGTCCCCTTTTTCGTCAGCCACTCGTTCAATTTCTGCATTAAGTGTTTGATAGAATTCATTGTTCATGGTCATGTAGGTCACGCCAATCCGCATCTGACCACGCACAGGCTTTAGTTGACTAGCATTCAAGTAGATGACCCCTACCACAAAAACCAGGCTCAAAAATATCGTATAGATCATCGCTCGATCGCGTTTCTTTTGATCAGTTCCCTCTTCCAACCCCATCTCTTCTCCTCTTAAAAACGAATTATTTTACAACATCAAACCTTTTCGTTCGCATTTAATACCTTTTATTATAGCATTTTTTACCAAGAGCTTGAAGGTCTTACGGAAATGAATGCGTTTTACTCCTCTTTCTAGACGATAACTTTTCCCTGCAACTTCAGCGAGAAGT
>CADFQU010000025.1 GCA_902836505.1 Streptococcaceae bacterium | reverse complement strand
GGATGAAACGGCTGGATCGGACAGCCAGTCTTCCCATTCATTCGCAGGATGAGATCGGCGTCCTCAAGCAACAGATTAACGACCTCTATCACCATCTCCTAGAAGTGATTGACAATCTAGAGCAGCAGAAACAGGAAAATCTCAAGTTGGAGCAGATGAAGGTCGAATTTCTAAGAGGGGCCTCCCATGAGCTCAAGACCCCTCTGGCCAGTTTGAAGATTATCCTCGAAAATATGCGGGATAAGATCGGCCGCTACAAGGATCGGGACCGCTACCTGTCGGTTTCCCTCGATATCGTCGATGAGATGAACCAGATTGTCCTAGAAATCCTGTCCCTGTCTTCTGTCCAAGAACTGGCTGGAGATAAGGAGTGGATCCAGCTGGACCAGGTCTTAGAGCAGATCCTCGACCAGTACAAGGTCTTGGCTCAATCCCGCGCGCTCACGATTGACAATCGAATCCCTGACAAAGCAGTCTATATGGATCCAGCCATTCTGAAATTGGTCCTCTCAAATGTCATCAGTAATGCTGTCAAGCATTCGGATGCCGGTGGAGAGATCCAACTCCGTCTCGAAGAAGAAGGGACGCACTTGGCTATTGAAAATACCAGCCAGGAAATGGTAGAGACCGCTGAGATGCCAATGTCCGCTAGCCGCCAGAAGAAGGAAGGTGGCTTGGGACTCTTCGTTGTTCAACACTTGCTGGACCATGAAGAACTGGCCTACCAATTTGATAAAACGGCTATGGGCTTACGCTTCCGCATGGAACTGCCCAAAGATCCTCAAGAATAATAAAAAACTAGCGAACAAGCATTTCTCTTGTTCGCTAGTTTGTATTTAATCAATTTTTTCTACCTTTAGCAATTGGCCGTGTTTTAATTCATAAATGGTATCCACATAGGTCAGGATGGAGCGGTCATGGGTCACCATGATGGCGCTCTTGTTTTTTGATTTGACCTCTTTCCGGATCAACTGGGCGATTTCTTGTCCTCGATCCGGGTCTAGGCTAGCAGTTGGTTCATCGGCTAAGATGACCTGCGGATTTCCGATAAAGGCGCGAGCAATGGCTGCCCGTTGTTTTTGTCCACCAGACATCTGATTCGGATATTGGTGGTAACAAGCTTCGATGCCCAGATCTGCCAGCAAGGCTTTGACTTCCTCTTGGCGTTTTTTCTTGTCCTTTTCTCCTTTCAATTTGGCCACCAGTTCTAACTGGTCACCGATTTTCATATAGGAGAGGAGCTGGTGATCTTGAAAGATAAAGCCGAGCAATTCCAGCCGTTTTTGTGTCCACTGGCCTTGGTTGAGGTCGGTCAAATCTTGGCCAGCGATAGAAATCCGGCCCTCGTCTGCTGACAAGAGTAAGCCAGCGATGGCTAAGAGAGTGGATTTACCAGATCCTGAAGGGCCCAAGATCGCGACAAATTCGTTGGGTTCGACGCTTAAATTCAGTTGGTTGAGGACATGGTGCATCTGGCTGCCATCGGCGTAGGATTTTCTGATATTTTCTAATGCAATAATGGCCATCTTATTCTCCATTTCCACCAATGACTTCGATTGGATCTACTTTTTTGATTTTGACAAGGGACAAGCCACCACACAACATAGAGGTCAGGATAAAGCTAACCGAGATGGTGAGGTTGTCTTTCAGGGTCATAAAGGAAGGAACGCTATTGGGTAAAAATGGCGCCATTATGGTTGCCAGGCCAAGCCCCAGCAGTACTCCAATGAGGGAGATGATGGTGAGCTGGGATAATTGGACATAGGTAATCTGGCTCATGGACATGCCAATGGCCTTTAAGACGCCGAATTGTTTCAACTTTTGTAGGGTGAGGATATAGAAGAAGACCCCAAGGATAGCAGAGGAAGCGAGCAGTAGCACCCACGTGATCATCTGTAGCGTCAGATTTTGAGCCTTGTAGCCAGGGATTTTATCGATCACTTGCTTCTTATCCGCTACCATTAAGTTGCTGGCTAGATCGCTAGAGGAGATGCTTTTCTTGGTTACAAGGGTTTGGGCTTGCCATTGATAGCTTGGATCTGTTTTTTGCCGCATGCCTGTGTAGGTCTCAGAGCTGATAAAACCAATCTTGCTATAGCCGTATTTGGCATTGTTCGCGAAGGCCACGACCTTGAGTTTTTGCTTAGAAGTTTTATCGATCACTTGATCACCGACCTGGATCCCCTCATCCTCTCTGAAAGAGCTGTTCAGAATGACTTCATTTTTCTTTAAATCGGATATCTTGAGGTCGCTATCTTCCATGATTGGATTAAGGATTTCTTCTTCATTGTGGTCGGTCGCGAAGTAGGTGATATCCAGGGTGTTGGAGTCCTCTGATTTTGAGATAGTTGCCCGCTGGATCGACAAGCCCGAATAATCCAATCCTTCTATCTTGTTTATCTCATCTAAATCCTTAGCCGTAATGGTTGAAAAGGGGATAATCCCTTCTGAATCCGTCGAAAGGATATAATACCGGGACCCATAGTTATCGATTTGGGCAGATACCGAACGCCCCAGTCCATTTGTTAGACCGGATAAGAACACCACCATAAACATGAGAATGGTAATGAGAAGTTCAATCAGGATAAACTTCTTGGGTTGGTATTTAATTTCATTCCATGCAATTTTCATATTCGTTCTCCTTTTAGCACGGAGGTGCTCAAGTAGCTTGGCACCTAAACATACTCTACCATCATACCACAAGTGGGGGGATAATATTGAGATAGTGTTTGAGGAAGTTGAGTGATGAAGATAAGTTTGAGGTCCAAATCATAAAATAATATGTATACTCTTGACAATTCCTATTAAAAGCGTTAGAATTCTACTATAAGTTGTTCACTTTTGAACAAATAAATTATAAACAAGGAGTCCAATTATGGCAGAAATTTCACTATCCCCAGAAGAACTCACCTCGCAAGCCGCTGTTTATTCAAACGCTCGCGATCAAATTGAAGCTGCTATCCAAGCAGTAAACAGTGCCAATGGAGAAATGCAAGCACACTGGCAAGGTAGTGCCTTTAATTCTTACCTTGAGCAATATCAACAATTACACGGTGATGTTGTTAAATTCCAAGAGTTGTTGACTTCTATTAATCAACAATTGGTTAGCTATGCTAATACTGTTGCTGAGCGTGACAACGCAGATGCATCTGGATTTGGTTTTAAAGGATAAGAAGACTCTGGAATGGAGGGATGGGATTACTTCCTATCCCTCTTTCATTTAGTTGAAATTTCGATAGAGGAGAGTAAAAATGTCAGATGCATCCTACTACCAAGGTCTAGCGAATCAAGAATCTCAAAAATATGAGCAAGCCATCGCTCAAAAGGGAGTGGTTGACGAAAAAATTACCCGCCTAGAGACTGCAAAGACAGATCTATCCACACAGATAGAAAATTTTCAAACAGGTATTATAGAGGCCTTAGAGAACATAAAAGGGGAAGATGAATCTCAGTTCAAAGGCGATCGTAAGACTAAATATACCGAACAGTATGACTTGGCAAATACTGCTGCTACGACTAATAAGACAAGCCATGATACAAATTTAACCAGTATAGCCAATATGATTGAGGAGCTCCAAACGGAGTCTGCAAATTTACAGGCTACAGCCGATACAGCGTATAATAATATGTTGAATTATCAAACAGCGGCAAATAACGCAACTTCATGATAAAGGATAGAAGGATCAATGGGAATAAAAGGAACAGATTATGGCACTTGGACCGGACTGACTTCTACAGTTAATTCAAGTGTCACAAATATTACAGATATTGCGGAGCTGAGTTTTGCAACTACAACGATGACGCCTTTTACATCTTTTAATGATGATATTAAATCATTTAACGAAGTAATTGGTGCTCTTAAAACATTTACTACTGATGATGTCACACATATGAATCAAGCTGCTGAAAACAAAGTGACAGATGACCAAAATCAGGCAAATGCTAAATAAGAAAGTTACCGGAAAGGAACTAGATAATGAGTGAGATGAGTAATTTATACAAAACGGCCTTGCATCAATTAGAAATTAGTGAGGATGATCAAGCTGTCCTAGAACAAGTTGGCTATTCCATAGTCGGTCAAGCTGATGCTTTTCGTAAACTCCAACTGGTAATTTTTAAGAAAGAGTCTCTGTATAGTTACAGTAGTTTGCTTGGGACATCCGTTGAGATGGAGTTTGACTGGGACAGTTCAATAGCATGCTTGACGTATTTGGACTCGGAAGTCAAACTACCAATGAAAGACTTTATGCTTTGGCTATCCTATACGGACTTGCTTCTGGCCCCAGTTCTTCCTTTAGGAAGTTTGGTAGAGTTGGATCGCGACTTACTTCCTCAAGGGTTAGTTTCTGCCATGGAGGATGCAAAAGTTCCCTTTATGGCAACTATCATGGGGCGTAGGATTATCCCTGAACCAGATGATAAGGAATATATAGATTATATGGTGAGTATTTATCCCTATGGTATGAGATTAGATGTGGAACCATTGTTTATTCCAAGTTATTTAATTTCTCAGGTTATTCATAAAGGGTACAGCGATACGTTTGATCAAGACTATGTTGATCAGCAATTTCGAAAGGATTATTTCCAACATAATATTCTTTCCCTGACACATAGTACTGAAGGAGAAATCGATGAAAATTGATATGACAGAGGTTCAGAACCAAAAGACGTCCTTGTCTACCTCACAAACATCACTTTCAAATCAAATCGAAACAGCAAAGTCCTCATTTGTGAATCTGGTCAATTCGGAAAGTCTTAAAGGAGATGTCAAATCAGCAATTAATGCTAAGATTAGCAATCATCAAATTCCGCTGATGACGAATTTCTCTAACGCTATGACTCTTCTCTCTGCTCAATACGACAAAACGATTGAACAGTTTCAGACGACAGTATCCGAAACTGCGGCAGATGCAATTATTGATACAGACTACTTACAAGGAATCTTAGATGGTTTTTCAAGTATTGAGACCAGTATTTCTACTGTAGATGGACAAACAGCTAGTATTTATGACTCAATCTCTGACATTATTAGCCTAACTAATCCAGATGCTAGTACTATTACAACCCCCTTATCAGAAGGTAAAACCATTCTAACGGATACCAAAACAAATATGGAAAGCTTCAATGGTTGGAAGCGTGGTGATGACTACAGTAAATTATTGCAGATTCAGATGACTACTTTGGGAGGTTTAGCAGCTGCAGGCAAAACTTCTTTCACATCAAAAGAAGCTAAGGCATTTTACTACGAAGATGACTTTTTGAATGCTGTCAATCAAATTCAAGATTCTGTAAGTAATTCAACTCCAGTAAAAATGTTGAATTTAATATCAAAAACTGTTGATGGTTTATTTTTTGTGAAAAAAACAGCAGGGGAAATATCAGAGAATGAAAATTACAATCGCTTGTCCAATGGTATGGATTTGTTAGAGGGCTACTATGATTTATTGGTACAAGGTGCGAGGGATCATAGTTCTCATCACAGCATGGAAAGAGCGGGATTTGATGGTCTAAATAAATTGTGGCAGAAATATAGTAAGGATGGTCGAACACTTTGGGATGTGCTCTACCATTCAAGATTAGGAAATAAATTTAGATCGGTGATGACCTCAATTACTGAGTCTAAGGCATGGAAGTATGTGAGCAAGATCAAAGATACAGTTGATATGATTGATGGTCCCCTCAAAAATGGCATTAAGATAGTTGGGAAAGGGCTCAAATTTGCTGGATGGACTATAATGGCAGCCGAAGCTGGTTATCATGGAATCAGCGCCTATAATGATAAAGGGAGTCGTGCTTATAAGAGTGTTGGTAAGTCTGTCCTCCATGCGGGTATAGAAACTATGAAGAATGCTGGTCCATTGGAAGCAACAGCTGCTGGAGCAAAGTTTGGTCCAATTGGAGCAGGAGTTGGTTTCCTGTTCGGAACTATTAATGGGATTGCAGGTGTAGTTAATCCAAATGGAAAGGATAAATTTTACAAAGGAGTCGAGAATCTTGCATTTGATGCTTATGATGGGGCAGTTAAGACAGCGAAAAACGTTGGTAAAGCTCTTACTAATGGATGGAAGACTGTTACGTCATGGTTTGGAGGCTAAATAATGAAGAGAGTAAGTATATTTGGTGCTGATTTTGAAGACAGTAAGAAAATTGTAACCAGTGGGAAGTATTCATTGACAGCAGGGATGCCAAATCCTATCCATATGAGCCTACTAAATCGCCTCTTTACAGTTGGTTTTTGTATGTTTATCTTTTTTGGTGTTATAGGATATTTTATAACAATTGCTATGCCAAGTAGTATTGGTTTAGAAGGTGAAGTATATTATATATCTTATGCTTCAACTGTCTTGATCCGATCTATGGCAGCATTTCTAAAACCTGTTAGTCTGCTATTCTACTTAACTTATCTATTTGCTTCTATTCCTGTTTTTTGGCCTAAGAAGCGCTTGAGCAGTCAGGTCTTTACCTATTTCCCTCTCTATTTTCCATGGGTATCTTCCGCGTTTTTAGCAGTCTTCTACTTAGCAAGTGCTGTGGCCTACGATGCCAACACTCTGCTGGGATTCTGGCTTCAGCTGATAGTAGGAATCGCTCTCTTTATCTGGATAATTGTTAATAAAATCCAGAATTTGAAACGACGATTGAATGATGAAGATGAAAAGGAACTTCTGAAGAAAGTCTTGTTGATTGCCCTAGGAATAATGGTCCTTCTTTTTCCAATATCACTAGTTTATCATTTGGTAAATAAGCTACCGATTTTGTGGTATTCTTATCTTTTAAGCCCTCTGCTGACCGTTAGCTTTGTTATCTACGCTTATTTAGTAGCATTTCTCATTGATGTCCACATTGTGCAAGCCTACTATATCCATAAGTATCCGATGGAATACAAAGAATATTTGGAGATTAGTGACCGCGAATGGTACAGTAAATCCTATTATAAAAAGTTGGTCAAAAGTGGTCAGTTAGTAGAAAACAAGTAATAGAAAGGTGTAAAAATATGAGTGAAAAATTATTGCCATTAGGAAGTATTGTTTATTTGGAAGGTGGCACTGTTAAAGTGATGGTTGTTGGTCGAGGTGCCGTTTTAGAGCAAGAAGGAACCAATGTCTATTCAGACTACGTAGGAGTAGTATATCCTAGAGGAATTAACCCTGAAGATGCGGCATTTTTTAACCACGAAAGTATTGAAAAAGTTGTCTTCAGAGGTTTTGAAGATGAAGAAGAGATTCGGTATATGGAAGTCTATGAAGACTGGGAAAAAGGTTTGGATATACCGAAAATGAAAGTTGAGGATTAAGTTAGTAATCTTAATTATGATTCGCTATAAAAGAAAAATCGCTTGAATAAAAGCGATTTTTAATTTACGATTTTAATGTTTCTGAGACTATAATAAAGTAATTGCTAGGGGATGGTAAAAATAAGGCTGTTCATTAACTCGTTGAAGATGGTGAAATTAGTAGTCTTTAGGAGATATACTTGTCAGACGGATAGTTTCTATTTATTAATAATGTTTATCAATTGATTTATATCCGAACACGTCTAATTAGACGTTTGAATATTACGATAATTCGTGATAAACTAAAATAGTTAGATTCTATAAATATTTTGATAGTATTTATTCACGTTTGGTGAGTAGTGATCACCTTTTTAAATCTGGAAATTCACTAGTTTTTTAATATAGAAAGCAGAGATGAAGTGTTGAAAAAAGTCAGTCAATTGTTTTTGCTACTGATGCTGTTATTTTATTCAGGAAGTACGGTTCATGCTAAAGATGGTGAGCTGGAATTAAAAACAGACTCAGTGACGCAAAAGAAGCAGCGTTCTCAAGGTAATGAGATTGAGCACATGTACGCGCCGAACTTGTTCATGGATCGAATAGAGCAAGAGGCGACAAAAAATAAGACAAATGCACAAGAAATCATTAAAATTGCCAATCAATCAAATTTCAGCAAGAGGGAAGTGTCGAGCGGAGATGGGGTAGATACGAAAGCCTATCGTCAGACTCTATTTCAAAATTACCAGGTTGCTGATAATATTAAGGTAGATAGACAAGAATCGGGAACAACGATGATCTGGTCAATTCTTGGTATAGTCTTGTTTATTGTGGCAATGCTGTTAAGTGGCATTTATTTAGGAAGGATTTTTCATGGGGGAAGACTATTTAAACGCAACGATTAGATATAAGGACAAGGAAATCGATATTCGATTTTCTAAGACCTTATCTTTACAAGAAGTCAAGGAGTTAATGTGTTCAAATGATCTAGATAAGCTATTGTCTCTTCGTCAAAGCAATTGGTATTTAGATGTTCAAGGAAAGCTATTGCGGATAGAACAACATAGAGCGTTGAAGGAGTATCCGTTAGGAAATGGAGACGTGCTGGAGGTAATCATAAATGACTGAAAAAATTGATATTAAACATAGTAAGGAAAAGGTTAAGGTCGTTTTAGCACCAAGCCATTTTTCTAGACCAAAACTAGCAACGATCGAAAATTATTTGGATGCGACGGTGACATTAGAAGAGAATGGTTTCTTAACTTTACTGTATGACAAGCCAAACTTTTCCTATAGTCTGAAGGATCTTATCGCTGAAGAAATGAGCGAAGTCAAGCGTTTAGAATTGGCCCAAAAGATGGAGTCAATCACTTTTTCTGAGCATAGCTTTAAGATTCCTTACATTCATCCCAAAAATATCTTTTTACAAGGAAGTGTCATCAAAATTCTTCATTATGGTTTAGAAGGAATTATGAATCCAATTCCCTATACTTCAGAGACTTTCTTGATGAACTACAAAGCTCTAGTTGTCTCTATTCTTCGACCAAAGCTTGATTTTGAGCTTTTGGTGAATGGTATTTCGGCTATTAGTGATTCACTAGTACAAGATATTATCGCCTGTAAGACATATGATGAAG
>CADFQU010000024.1 GCA_902836505.1 Streptococcaceae bacterium | reverse complement strand
CTCGCTATGTGGCAGAGCTTGGCTTGTCTGACTATGATGCCAACCAATTGACAGCGACTAAAGTGACCTCTGACTTCTTTGAAGCAGCGGTAGCCCTTGGTGGAGATGCTAAACAAGTGTCTAACTGGCTCCAAGGAGAAGTGGCGCAATTCTTGAATGCAGAAGGCAAAACGCTGGAAGAAATCCAATTGACACCAGAAAACTTGGTAGAAATGATTGCCATCATCGAAGATGGCACCATCTCCTCTAAGATTGCCAAGAAAGTCTTCGTTCACTTGGCGAAAAATGGTGGCGGTGCGCGTGAATACGTCGAAAAAGCTGGATTGGTACAGATTTCAGACCCTGAAGTCTTGATTCCAATCATCCACCAAGTCTTTGCAGATAATGAAGCAGCCGTAGCCGACTTTAAGTCAGGGAAACGGAATGCTGACAAGGCCTTTACAGGCTTCCTCATGAAAGCAACCAAAGGCCAAGCCAATCCACAAGTAGCTCTCAAGTTACTTGCCCAAGAGTTGGCAAAGTTGAAAGATAGTGAATAAAAGGAACAGGCACCTTTAGGTGTCTGTTTTTCTAGTACTTCATAAGTGGGGTGAAAATTATATCTATTTTCGAATGGAAAATAGTCAGTTAAGCTTTCAATCCTCCTTGACAAAGTTTGTGAAAAGGCTTACAATGAGTTTATCAAGTTTCCTGAAAGGGAATTACAATTCATAGAAAAATAGGAGAATCATATGGAAACAATGAAAGCTGCCCGCTGGCATGGCAAAAAGGACGTTCGTATCGAGGAAGTGGAAGTCCCAGAAGTACAACCTCATCAAGTAAAGGTTGCGGTCAAATTCACGGGAATCTGTGGAACAGACTTGCATGAATACTTGGATGGGCCAATCTTCATTCCAACAGAAGAGCATGTTTATTCTGGTCAAAAAGCACCCGTGACCCTCGGTCATGAGTTTGCTGGAGAAATTGTTGAGGTTGGAAGCAATGTGACTCGTGTCAAAGTCGGGGATCGTGTAACAATCGAACCAATTTTGGCAAAACACAATTTAATTGGTGATTATAACCTCGATCCAAACTTGAATTTTGTCGGTCTTGCTGCAGATGGTGGTTTTGCTAAATATTGTGTTCTAGATGGAGATTTGGTCCATGTGATTCCAGATAGCTTGAGCTATGAACAAGCTGCTCTTACAGAACCTGCTGCTGTTGCCGTTTATGCAGTTCGTCAGTCTGCTTTGAAAACTGGGGATACAGCTGTTATCTTTGGTTTGGGCCCAATCGGCCTTTTGATCGTGGAAGCTCTCCGTGCAGCTGGGGCATCGAAAATTTATGCAGTTGAATTGTCTCCTGAACGCCAAGCTAAGGCTGAAGAATTGGGTGCCATTGTGGTTCGCCCAGAAGAAGGTGAATCAATCGTTGAAGCCATTCATCGTTTGACGGATGGTGGAGCGGATGTTTCTTATGAAGTGACAGGGGTTCCTGTTGTTCTTGGGCAAGCTTTGGCAGCTGTGCATAAGGCTGGTGAGTGTATGGTTGTTTCTATTTGGGAACGTGAAGCTAGCATCAATCCAAATGAATTCGCCATTCAAGAAAAGACCCTCAAAGGGATTATCGCTTATCGCCACATCTTCCCTAAAGTATTGGAATTGATGGAACAAGGCTACTTCTCTGCTGAAAAATTGGTGACCAAGAAAATTAAATTGGAAAATATCGTTGAAGAAGGATTTGTTGAATTAACACAAGACAAGGCCCAAATCAAGATTTTGGTTGAGCCATAATTCGCCCTCTATACGGAATTAGACCAGTCCATGTGGACTGGTTTTTTTGATCTAGATTGCTTCCAAAAAAGATAGAAGGAAAGGTATGAATTTTTACGAAAACGCTTGCATAAATAATTTTTACATGTTATACTGGTTGAACACTAATCATTTTAAGGAGACATTTATGAAACAGAAACCTTCTGTGACAGGCGATAAACAAGTCGTCTATGCGATTCGTCGATTGAAAAATGGTGTTGGTTCGGTTGCGATTGCGACAAGTTTAGCCTTATTAACGGCCTTTGCTAGTCCGGTCAGTGCGGATGAAGCCATCAACACCCCTGCACAAACCTCAGAAGTGGTGGCAGCCCCTTCTAATGAAGCAAGCACTTCTCCATCAGATGTGAAACCAGCTACGAAGACTGAGACAAGTGAAACCCCAAAAGTGGCGGATGAAAGTGTCACAGCGCCTGAAAATGTAAGCGCCCTCACTGAAGAGGTGGTATCTCCTAAGTCTGAGAAGGCAGAGGAGCCGATTGCTGATCAGACTATCCGGATTCACGTGAAAAAGCTACCGGAAGAAAACAAGGAAACGCAAGGGCTTTGGACCTGGGATGATGTTGAAAAACCATCGGAAAACTGGCCGACAGGTGCCCAATCCTTTAAGGATGCAAAGACAGATGACTACGGCTATTATCTAGATGTTAAGCTTAAAAATGAGCAGGCTAAGAAGATTAGCTTCCTCATCAACAATGTTAAAGGGGACAATATCACTGGGGACAAGTCAATTGAATTGCTCTCCCCAAAAATGAATGAAGCTTGGTTGGACGACAAATTTAAAGTCTATTCTTATCAGCCTCAAGCAGAGGGAACTGTCCGAGTCAATTACTACCGGACAGATGGCAACTATGACAAAAAATCTCTCTGGTATTGGGGAGATGTAAAGAATCCGAGCAGTGCCGCCTGGCCAGATGGGACAGATTTTACAGCGACAGGGAAATATGGTCGTTACATCGATATCCCCCTAAAGGAAGCTGCAAAAGAATTTGGTTTCTTATTATTGGACGAGAGCAAGTCTGGAGATGATGTGAAGATTCGACAAGAAGATTATAAATTTACTGATTTGAAGAACCATAGCCAGATCTTCTTACGGGATGATGATCCGACCGTTTACACCAACCCATACTATGTCAACGATATCCGTATGACGGGGGCTCAACATGTCGGTAAAGAAAAAATTGAAGCCAGCTTCTCGACCTTGGCTGGAGCACAGAAAGAGGAGTTGCTCAAGCGGACCAAGATCACGGATGCTCAGGGCAATCCTGTCACCATCTCGGACCTGCTTTTAGATGAGAAAGGCAAGAAAGTAACCTATACGGGGGATTTCTCACAAGTTGATCAATCCTATACCGTTCAATACGATAATGACCGCTTTACGACTAAAATGAACTGGCGCCTCAAGGATGAAGCCTATAGCTATGATGGGACTCTCGGAGCTCATCTTCATGAAGCTGGGAAAAAAGTGGATCTCACCCTCTGGTCACCAAGTGCGGACAAAGTATCCGTTGTCGTCTATGATAAGAAAGATTCTGAAAAACTAGTTGGCCGTGTGGTTATGGAAAAAGGGGAGCGAGGCACTTGGAAGCAGACTCTTTCTGCTGATTCAGGACTGGGAATTCAAGATTATACGGGATATTTCTACCAGTATGAAATTGAACGCCAAGGGAAAACCTTCACAGTCCTTGATCCTTATGCCAAATCGTTGGCAGCTTGGAACAGTGAATTAGCTAAGACAGATGATGTCCATAAGGTAGCAAAAGCAGCCTTTGTAGATCCAAGTAGATTAGGTCCGAGTGACTTAACCTATGCGTCCATTCCAAACTTCAAGAAACGGGAAGATGCCATCATCTATGAAGCCCATGTCCGCGACTTCACTTCTGATCCGGCTTTAGCGTCAGAGCTTAAGAGCCAGTTTGGGACCTTTGCTTCCTTTGTTGAAAAATTGGATTACCTCAAAGACCTTGGTGTAACGCACGTTCAACTCTTACCAGTTCTGTCTTATTACCATGTCAATGAATTAAAAAATAGCGAGCGCTTGTTAGAGTATGCATCAAGCAATAGCAACTACAACTGGGGCTATGATCCACAGAACTACTTCGCCTTGTCAGGGATGTATTCAACAGATCCAAGCAATCCTCAAAAACGGATTGAAGAATTCAAAAATTTGGTCAATGAAATCCACAAACGTGGAATGGGAGTGATACTAGACGTTGTCTATAACCACACAGCTAACGTGGACATCTTTGAGGATATCGAGCCGAATTACTATCATTTCATGGATGCGGACGGTACGCCTCGGACAAGCTTTGGTGGTGGACGCTTGGGAACAACCCACTACATGTCCAAACGGGTCTTGGTTGATTCAATCAAGTATTTAGTGGATACATATAAGGTGGATGGTTTCCGATTTGACATGATGGGAGACCATGATGCAGCCTCTATCGAAGAAGCCTACAAGGCAGCCCGGGCTCTGAATCCAAATCTCATCATGTTGGGAGAAGGCTGGGTGACCTATGCAGGTGATGAAAACAGCCCAGTACAACCAGCTGACCAATCCTGGATGAAGAAAACAGATACTGTTGCAGTATTCTCAGATGATGTTCGAAACAATCTAAAATCTGGCTATCCAAATGAGGGGCAACCTGCCTTTATCACCAATGGGAAACGGAAAATTGCGACTATCTTTAAGAATCTCATCGCACAACCAACCAACTTTGAGGCAGATAGTCCAGGTGATGTTATCCAATACATTGCAGCCCACGATAATTTGACCCTCTTTGATATTATCGCTCAGTCTATCAAGAAAGATCCTAGCATTCCAGCTAATAATGCAGAGATCCATCGTCGCTTGCGTCTCGGAAATCTGCTCGTCTTGACAGCTCAAGGAACACCTTTCCTTCATTCTGGTCAAGAATACGGTCGGACCAAGCAGTTCAAGGATCCAGCTTACCGCACGCCTGTTTCTGATGACAAGGTTCCAAACAAATCTCACTTGTTGGTAGATGAAAATGGAAAACCATTTGACTACCCTTACTTTATCCATGATTCCTATGACTCAAGTGATGCCGTCAACCACTTTGATTGGGAAAAAGCAACCAATGAAGCCCTCTATCCAGAGAATACGCGCTCTCGCGCCTTCACCAAAGGATTGATTGCCCTTCGTAAGTCGACAGATGCCTTCCGCATGGATAACATGGAAGAAGTGAAGAGCCGCGTCAAGCTCTTGACGATTCCAGGTGAGAATGGTGTGGAAGAAGAGGATCAGGTGATTGGCTACCAAATCACTGCAAGCAATGGAGAAGTATACTTGGTATTGGTCAATGCAGATACCAAGACGCGTGATTTTTCTCTAGGAACTGATCTAGAACGCTTTAGAAATGCGGATGTTCTAGTAGATGGGGAACGCGCAGGTGTTATCAATTTAACGTATCCAAAAGGTCTTAGCTGGACAGAAAGAGGACTTCGACTGGATGCATTAACGGCTACCGTTCTACGACTTCCGGTTCAAGGTGCTTTTGTAGCTCCTGCAGTCTTGGAAAAACCAGAATATCTCCTAACAGAGCAAGATCTGATCCCTCAAGTTGATCCCCTATCTCATCAGGATCTAGATCAACCGATCAAAGATTTTATCGTCAAAGAAAAACCATCATCAGAGAAAACAGACGAGTTACCTGCTACAGGAGAACAATCTTCTTGGCTTGCTAGTTTTGTTGGTTTCTCCCTCTTGACTGGTCTTGGATTTGGCATGACGAAAAAAGGAAGAAAAGAAGAGTAGGTTCTTCTCTGTCTAGGATTTAAAATAGTTTATAAATCCAACAAAAATCAGCCCTTTTGGGCTGGTTTTTATGATAGAATAGAGAAGAAGCAGAGTACCGCATTAATTAGTTTTAGGAGGCAATATGTCTACATCTCTCAAAGGAACCTTGATGACTGTGATTGCTGGGATTGCCTGGGGGCTTTCTGGAGTGAGTGGGCAGTATTTGATGGCACACGGTTTTTCGGCCCTTATCTTGACCAATATTCGCCTGCTGATTTCAGGTGTCGTCCTCATTCTCTTTGCTTATCTGTCTAATAAAGAGAAGTTTTTTGCCTTTTTGAAGGATAAAAGCTCTTATATCTCTTTGATTCTTTTTGCTTTTTTGGGCTTGCTATTGACTCAGTTAACGTATCTGATCGCCATTGCAGAAACCAATGCTGGAACTGCAACGGTGCTTCAATATGTTTGTCCAGTTGGTGTTTTAGCCTATACCTGTATCAAGGATCGGGTTGGGCCTACTGTCTCAGAGATTGCTTCTATGTTATTAGCGATTGGGGGGACTTTCCTGATTGCAACCCATGGACAGTTGAATCAATTGGCTATTACGCCCAAGGGTCTAGGCTGGGGCTTGTTTTCGGCCTTTGCCTATGCTCTCTATATCATTTTACCCCTCAACTTGATCAAAAAATGGGGAAGTATGCTGGTCATTGGGGGAGGCATGATCTTGCCAGGGATTCTCATGCTACCTTTTAGTGGCTTGATATCCTTTCAAGGACACTATTCTTCGGATAACCTCTGGGCCCTCTTTGGTTTGATCGTGTTAGGAACTATTTTTGCTTATACGGTCTTTCTCAAAGGAACTTCAATGGTTGGGGCAGTAAAGGGGAGTTTATTAGCTTCGATTGAGCCTATTTCTGCTGTATTTTTCGCCTATATGATTATGAACGATCAGTTCTATGCGATTGATTTTATAGGGATGGGGATGATTCTGTTAGCAGTTCTTCTGATCTCTCTGAAAGACCTCATCATTCAAAAAGAAAAAGGAATTCTATAAAAAAGATGTTGGGCTGTTGCCCAACATCTTTTTTACATCATTTGCCAGAAATAGTCGATGATATAGGTGAGTCCATAAGTGTAGATGACCAGAGTAATCGGTTTACAGAAAATAATAATGGTCATATAGCGCTTAAATGTCATATTGGTTAATCCAGCTAGCATGCAGAGAAAGTCCGCTGGACTGATAGGCCAGATCATCATGAAAATGAAGAAGCGATCAAAACGCTTGCCTTCGTTGAGCCAGTTAATATAGTTGTCGTAAGTCTTCTGGCTGACCGTAGACTGGACAAACTTAGGCCCGTACATTCGCGCGAGGTGGAAGATGATGGCACAGCCGATGACGATGCCGATGTAGTTGTAGATGGTCCCAATGATGTGGCCATAGATAAAAACACCAGCAACAGATGTTAGAGCGCCAGGAATAATAGGGACCACTGTTTGAAGGATCTGAAGAAAGATAAAGAGAGGTGGCCCGAAGATACCTGCTTGGAGAATAAAAGCCGACAAGGTTTCCTTGGATTGGAGAATGCCAGCAAAGTAGGCCCAGATACAGAAAGCAAGGGTTGCCAGGGCCCCAATGATGGAGGACCAATTAATGATTTTTTGGAGGAGAGGTGAGACCTCCCTCAATTTTTTTTCTTTTGTTATCATAACTCTTCCGCGTATTTTTTTCTTCTACTATACCACGTTTTTGGAACTTTGTAACGATTTTGTCTATTTTAGGGAATATCAAAGAGATAGAATGGGGCCTCTTACAAAGAGGAGACAACGAAGCAAGTGCAAAATACGTCCATTTATGCTACAATGAAGAGAATATAAAAAATGGAGAAAAACGTGTCAATCGAAAATTACAAACCAGATTTTGCGGTGGAAGCAGCCTATGATCTCACCGTTGCAGACTTGAAAAAACAGGGGATCAAGGCAGTCCTTGTGGATTTGGATAATACCTTGATTGCATGGAATAATCCGGATGGAACCCCAGAGATGCGCCAGTGGTTGCATGACCTTCGTGATGGCGGGATTCGGGTCATCGTGGTGTCCAATAATAGTCCTAAACGGGTCAAGCGCGCGGTTGAGAAATTTGATATTGACTATGAAGCTTGGTCGCTTAAGCCTTTTACCTTTGGGATTGACCGAGCTCTCAAACGTTTCCACTATGAAAAAAATGAAGTGGTCATGGTAGGGGATCAATTGATGACCGACATCCGGGCAGCTCATCGGGCGGGCATTCGTTCGATTTTGGTCAAGCCTTTGGTCGAGCATGACTCCATCAAGACCCAGATCAACCGGGCGCGTGAACGCCGTGTCATGAAGCAAATGGCCGAAAAATATGGTCCGATTGTATATAAAAAAGGAATTTAAGAATGGAAGAATTATTCTGTATTGGCTGTGGAGCCCCCATTCAGACAGAAAACAAAGAGGGACTAGGCTATACTCCCCAATCAGCTCTTGAAAAGGGAGTGGAAACAGGCGAAGTTTATTGCCAACGCTGTTTCCGTCTCCGTCACTACAATGAAATCACAGATGTACATCTGACAGATGATGATTTCCTGAAATTGTTACACGAAGTAGGAGATAGTGATGCTCTCGTGGTCAATGTAGTCGATATTTTTGACTTTAATGGCTCCGTCATCCCCGGCTTACCTCGCTTTGTAGCAGGAAATGATGTTCTCTTGGTCGGAAATAAAAAGGATATCCTGCCCAAGTCTGTCAAGGACAACAAGGTGACGCATTGGTTGATGGAGCGAGCCCACGAAGAAGGGATGCGTCCTGTTGATGTGGTCCTCACCTCTGCCCAAAACAAGAGTGCCATTAAGGACTTGATGGAAAAGATTGAGCAGCACCGCAAAGGCCGTGATGTCTATGTGGTGGGTGTGACCAACGTAGGGAAATCGACCCTCATCAATGCGATTATCCAAGAAATCACTGGGGATAAGGATATTATTACAACTTCTCGCTTCCCAGGAACGACACTGGACAAGATCGAAATCCCACTGGATGATGGATCCTACATCTACGATACACCAGGGATTATCCATCGCCACCAGATGGCTCACTACTTGACAGCTAAAAACCTCAAGTATGTCAGCCCTAAAAAGGAAATCAAGCCCAAGACTTACCAGCTCAACCCAGAGCAAACCCTCTTCTTAGGTGGTTTGGGACGCTTTGACTTTATCAAGGGAGAAAAGCAAGGTTTTACAGCCTTCTTTGACAACGAACTCAAGCTTCACAGAACCAAACTCGAAGGAGCGACGGCTTTTTATGATAAGCATGTCGGTGGCTTGTTAACACCTCCTAAT